>CAYGXH010000012.1:0-18101 GCA_964353675.1 uncultured Chlorobiaceae bacterium | reverse complement strand
ACAATCGTACCACCCCGGTGTAATCTGCCCTCGCGTTCCGCATCCTCTATAATCGCGAGACCGGAGCGATCCTTATCCGATCCCCCCGGATTGAAACTTTCGAGCTTGGCAAAAAAATGACCCCGCTGATCTTTTATGACTGCGCGGAGTTTAATGAGCGGTGTGCGCCCTATTGTCTCTAATATGGATTCAGAGTAGTGTATTTTTTTGTTGTCGCCGAGCATGGCTGTACAACTATCTTCGTTAACCGTTTAGTTTGTTTATGATACTGGCGGCAAAGCCTGCGCCGAAACCATTGTCAATATTAACGACTGTAATGCCGCTTGCACAGGAGTTAAGCATCGCCAGGAGCGCGCTGATGCCTCCGAAACTCGCACCATAACCCACGGATGTGGGAACTGCGATAACCGGTACATCGACGAGACCGCCGACGACACTCGGTAGTGCGCCTTCCATGCCGGCTACGACAATGATTACTCTTGCCTTGCGAAGTTTTTCTGCATGCGCGAGGAGTCTGTGAATACCGGCAACTCCTACGTCATAGAGCTTCTCGACCTTATTCCCGAACATCGATGCCGTGACGGACGCTTCCTCGGCAACAGGGATGTCCGATGTTCCTCCCGTAACAACGAGGATCTCCCCTCTATATCGTATTTTTTTTGGCGCATTAGCCGTAACAGCTCGTGCGAGTACATTATATTTTGCACTACGGATTTTCCGCTTGATCATATAAAAATGATCCTTAGTCGCTCTCGTCGCCAGTAGAGGTTCCGATCTTCTGAATATTTTCACTGCGATGTCAGCCGCCTGTTGCGGTGTTTTCCCCTCACAGAGAATGACCTCCGGGAATCCCTGACGCAGGTGCCTGTGGTGGTCTATGTGCGCAAATCCGAGAGATTCAAACCGGAGAGAAGCAATTTTGTCTGCGACAGTTTTGTCCGAAAGATTACCGCGCTTGTATTGTTGAAGGATTTTTATCAGTTCTTCCTTAGTCATGAGTTTGAAATGTATCTGCCTGAAATGGTAATTGTATCGAAAAATATAATTGATTTTTAAGGGAGATGCAAGCCGATAACCCTTAAAGTTATTCTACTTAAAGTTATTCTACTCGTCGTCCTCCAATCGTTATGATGCTGGCGCGGACCAGTGGAAGTGCGAATACCACCGTTATTGTACGAAGCATCGAGGTCATAATCCATCGCATCGCATTGTATGTAGGGAATTTCGTTTTCTGTTTTAATGTTCGTAATGAGTAGCGCTTTTACGATAGAGCACCGTCCGATTCGGTTTTTTGCCGAAATCCTTGTTTATTGTAGCATTTTTTTGTAATTTAACTGTGTAAATGTAAAGAATTTTCATTAGAAAGACAGACTGTTGAAGTATTTTGTCTGCCTCGCACTTGGGTACCTCATCGGTTCATTTCCGACTGCATACCTGCTGGTGAAGCGACGATCGAAGTTTGATATTCGTACTGCCGGCACTGGTAACGTCGGAGCCCGGAATGCTTACGAAGTCACCGGTTCCAGAGGTATGGGATTCATAGTCTTTGGGCTTGATTTTTTAAAGGGCTTGATTGCTGTCCTGCTCTGCAGTTCTATCGGAGAAAATATCTGGGCTGCTGCAAGCGGCGGATCCGGAGCAGTGATCGGACACATTTTTAATCCATGGTTAAAATTCAAAGGCGGGAGGGGACTTGCGGCGACCGCAGGGGTCCTCGTCCTCCTGGGATGGATGTACGTTATAGTTTGGTGTGTGATCTATTTAATATTGAATGCGTCACTGAAACATGTGAATCTTTCAAGCGTAATTGCATCTATCCTGAGTCCGATAGTGATGCTGGTTCTTCCCGATATACTCGCGTCATCACTTTATTATACGGATGCGGAGAGTAAAACTATCGTGATTATATGTACGCTCATGAGCGTCATCATTATTGCCGGTCATCGGGGACCGATAAAAGAATTTATCACAACACGGAAAGAGTAATTATTGGAATGACAGTAAATAAGCAATTTACCAGCGAAGAACTACGCGAGATGGCGAGGCAGATTCGCCGCGATGTCGTGAAGATGCTGATGATCTCAAAATCGGGACACTCCGGAGGCCCGCTCGGATTAGCGGAAGTGTTTACCGGTCTATATTTTCACCTGATGAATATTGATCCCGATAATCCGCGATGGGAAAAAAGAGATTACTTCTTTCTCTCCGCCGGCCATTTATGTCCGGTCTGGTATGCAGCGCTTGCGCGACGCGGTTACATCCCTCTTGGGGAACTCACGACCCTCAGACAGATCAACGGCCGACTTCAGGGGCACCCGGCGCCGGTTCATACGCACGGGCTTCCAGGAATTGAACTTGCTTCAGGCGCTCTTGGCCAAGGCCTATCCGTCGCAGTCGGATGCTCCATAGGTCTCCGGTTGAGTGGTCGCCCGAATCAGGTCTATGCGCTCCTGGGTGACGGCGAGCTTGATGAGGGGCAAATATGGGAAGCGGTCATGACGGCGGGTCATCACAAGACAGATAATCTTATTGCTATCGTTGACAGGAATAATTGTCAGATCGACAATCGTACTGAAAACGTCATGACGCTCGAGCCGCTTGTCGATAAATGGAAAGCTTTCAACTGGCACGTTCTCGAATGTAACGGGAACGATATGGACGATTTTATCACAACTGTTAAAAAAGCACATCAGATGAAAGGAAAGCCCAGGGTCATCATTGCTCATACATTCATGGGGCGCGGTGTTTCGTTCATGGAGGATGATTACAAATGGCACGGTGTACCGCCTAATGAGGAGCAGGGAAAACAGGCATTGCGCGAACTGCCGCCTACGAAATTCGGAGATTTCATAACATTCGATTGGGAAAGTAAGGAAAATCCTGTGATGAAACGTGAAATTACACAGTGAATGTGAAAGATGAGTGAAAGTATACAGCTATGACAAAATATCAGATAAAAGAATATAAAGCCACTCGTCTCGGATTTGGCGAAGCGCTGGTCGAACTTGGACAGGAAAATCCGGACATAGTCGTTCTCGGTGGCGACGTGACCGGTTCCGTGCGGACAGATCTTTTCATGAAAGCGTTTCCCGACCGGTTTATAAGTGTCGGTATCGCGGAGCAGGACATGATGGGGACGGCCGCAGGATTAGCAATTGCCGGTAAAATTCCGTTCGCGTCTGCATACGGAGAATTTGCCACGGGTAGGCCTTTTGATCAGATCCGGCAGTCGATCGCGTACAGCGAACTTCCCGTAAAGATATGCGCTTCTCACTGCGGTATAACTGTCGGACCGGACGGCGCTACTCATCAGTCGCTTGAAGATATTGCCATCATGCGTGTATTACCGCACATGACCGTCGCAACACCGTGCGATTACCACCAGGCAAAAAAAATGATCAAAGCTTCTATCCCTTGGAATCGTCCGATTTATATACGGTTCTTCCGCGACAACTCGCCGGTCTTTACCGATCCTACTGCACCATTCACACTGGGTAAAGCAGATACACTCATTAACGGAAGTGACGTAACAGTCATTGCCTGCGGACTCCAGGTGTGGGAAGCAATTATTGCGGAAGAAAAGCTGGGGAAGGAAGGAATCAGCGTCAGAGTCCTGAATATGCACACAATAAAACCGCTCGACGGCGAAGCGCTTTTGCATGCCGCTCGTGAAACAGGTGCTATCGTCACGGCGGAAGACCATCAGAAACACGGCGGGCTCGGGAGCGCTGTTGCAGAGTTTCTTGCCCAGCACCACCCGACTCCGCAGGAATTCGTTGCGGTAAAAGATACATTCGGTGAATCGGGTCCGGGTGAAGAACTTATGAAGAAGTACGGTCTCGACAGCGATGCGATCGTGAAAGCCGTGCATGACGTATTGCGGCGGAAGAAATCAGACAGAGTAAAATAAAGGAACTATACCATGAAAAAAGGTCTCATCTTAAGTATTATTATTACTGTCACTCTGATCGCTGGATTATGGATCGGTTACAGGATTGCACCGCGGCAATCCGGACAAATAGGAGAGAGTTCTAGCTTTGATGATATTTTTACTCGGACAGCAGGATATTCTGAGACACAGAATCGCGACAGTATAGGGGCAGAATTGTACGGCCAGCGTCAGAACGCAATTACGCAGTCGGTAGCGGCGGCAAGTCCGGCTGTGGTAGGGATTAATGTTATAGAAGTTCGCGAGTATCGTTACCAGAATCCGTGGTCACGGTTTTTCGGGGAAGATCCGTTCTTCCGTCAGTTCTTCGGCGATCAGGTGTACCGCCAGGAAGTGAAAGGACTCGGATCAGGTTTTATCATTTCACCGGACGGTTACATACTTACAAACGATCATGTTGCGGGAAATGCAAAGCAAATAACGGTGACACTGACAAACAAAGAAAAATACAGCGCCGAAATTGTAGGAACCGATCCGGTTTCTGATATTACACTCCTGAAGATTGATGGGAGTAATTTTCCATATATCCGTCTCGGCAACTCGGAGGATGTGATTATTGGTGAATGGGTTATCGCTATGGGAAATCCGTTCGGACTTTTCGATATCAGTGATAAGCCGACTGTTACTGTGGGTGTCGTGAGCGCAACGGATATGAACTTGTCGGCAGGAGAAAACAGGTACTACAGAGGCATGATACAGACTGATGCTGCGATCAATCAGGGGAACAGCGGAGGACCGCTTTTGAATTCACTCGGCGAAGTAATTGGCGTGAACTCGGTTATTTTTACACCGAATCAGGGAAGTATCGGGCTGGGATTTGCTATTCCAATCAATAAAGTGAGAGCGATTGTAACCGACTTAAAGAAAAGTGGGAAAGTGGAGCGCGATTTTTGGACTGGATTGGAAATCCAGACGGTGGATGCTCGTGTTGCCCGTTATTTCGGTTTGTCGAAGGCAGAGGGAGTGATTATAAGCGATGTAAAAAAACAGAGTCCCGGTGAAGAGGCCGGACTGAAACCGGGCGATATCATCCTTGAAGTAAATGGCGAAAAAGTAACTGAAGAGGGGGGTCTCATTGCGATTGTGCAGGAATCAAAAGAAGGTGATGTCTTGAAATTAAAAATTCTCCGGGAAAAGAAAACACTGGATAAAAGTCTCACATTGAAGAGGCAACCGTCATGATAGAACGCTACACACGTCCTGCGATGGGAGGGATCTGGACCGATAAGAATAAATTTCAGACCTGGCTGGATATTGAAATCTTTGCCTGCGAAGCGCAGGCGGAGATGGGTGTTATTCCAAAGGATGCCGCAACACTCATATGGCAGAAAGCGCGGTTCGATGAGAAGCGAATCAGTGAGATAGAGGAAACAGTAAGGCACGATGTTATCGCATTTCTCACGAATGTGGGCGAATACGTAGGTCCCGAATCCCGCTACATTCACCTCGGCATGACATCCTCGGATATTCTCGACACCGGTCTGGCGCTCCAGATGAAGCAATCGGCAGATTTGCTTTTATCGGCGCTACAGAAACTGCATAAATTATTGGGAAAACGTGCGTTGGAATTTAAATCCACGGTCATGATAGGACGGACTCACGGTATTCATGCTGAGCCAATTACATTCGGTTTGAAACTGGCTCTTTGGTACGATGAAATAAGCAGGAATATCAAACGGCTCGAACAGGCGCGCAACACGATATCTTGCGGAAAGATCTCAGGTGCGGTGGGCACGTACGATCATATCGATCCTTTCGTTGAGAGATATGTTTGTGAAAAATTAGGATTACGCCCCGCGCCGATATCTACACAAATTCTCCAGCGTGATCTGCACGCCGAGTTTGTATCGACACTTGCCATAATCGGAAGTTCACTTGAAAAATTTTCAACAGAAATCCGTCACCTCCAGAAAACAGAGGTTTTGGAAGTTGAGGAATATTTTTCAAAGGGACAGAAAGGTTCTTCAGCGATGCCTCACAAGCGAAATCCGATCACATGTGAGCGCGTAGCGGGACTGGCGCGCGTACTCCGCGGAAACGCACTGGCGGCCATGGAGAATATAGCCCTCTGGCATGAGAGGGATATTACGCATTCTTCTGTCGAACGCATTATCATACCGGATTCCTGCATTCTGCTCGATTATATGCTCTCAATTTTTACCGAAGTAGTCGAAAAACTCATGGTCTATCCTGACCGGATGAAAGAAAACGTCGAGCTGACGCACGGTCTGATTTTCTCGCAGGAGGTTCTCCTCGCATTGATAAAAAAAGGGATGAAGCGTGAGGATGCATATGCGGTTGTTCAGAAGCATGCGATGGAAGTGTGGCGTGTAAAAACCGATTTTAAAAAATTATTACTGTCGGATGCGAATGTGAAACAGCACCTTTCTGAAAAGGAACTGGAGAAACTCTTCGATCTCACGAAGAGCATTCGCAATGTTGATTATATTTTTAAACAGGTTGGAATTTAAATCCATCTTAATCTATTCGGCTATATGAATAGCCCCCTATTTTAATCGGGGGAATATAGGTCACTAACTTTAATTGGAGTAGCTTAATGACAAAAAAGTATCAGAATTTTATTAACGGGAAGTGGGTAGATGCCAAATCAGGAAAAACTTTTGAAAACCGGAATCCTGCAAACTGGAGCGAGCTTATCGGTACATTTCCGAAATCAGGAATAGAAGAAGTGAACGAGGCTGTCAGAGCGGCAAGGTCAGCGTATGAAAAATGGAGGCTTGTACCGGCGCCGAAACGCGGAGATATCCTCAAGAAGGTCGGGGATATCATGGTCTCGCGGAAAGAAGAAATCGCCTCACTGATGACGCGTGAAATGGGTAAAGTGCTGGTGGAAACGAGAGGGGACGTACAGGAAGGTATCGACACCGCCTACTACGCAGCATCGGAAGGTAGAAGATTGTTCGGGGCGACAGTTCCGTCGGAGCTTCCTAATAAATTTAATATGGCTCAACGAGTTCCGATCGGTGTTGCGGGCATCATTACACCTTGGAATTTTCCTATGGCAATCCCGACATGGAAGATTTTTCCGGCATTATTGTGCGGGAATACAGTGGTATTCAAACCCGCCTCTGATACACCGGCAACCGCAACGGTCCTCATTGAAATTCTTATGGAAGCAGGTGTCCCGGCAGGTGTTGTCAATATTGTGCATGGCGGCGGAAGTGAGGTCGGAATGGCTATCGTCGAACATGAGGACGTCGATCTCGTCAGCTTCACCGGCTCGACGGCAGTGGGAATAAAAATTTCAGAACTCGCCGCAAAAACGCTCAAGCGCGTATCACTCGAATTGGGTGGAAAGAATGCTCAGATCGTAATGGACGATGCCGATCTTCATCTCGCCCTCGATGGAGTTCTCTGGGGAGCTTTCGGAACGACCGGTCAGCGATGCACAGCAACGAGCCGGTTAATTCTTCACGATAAAATCCACGACACATTACTCTCGATGCTCGTGGAAAAAACAAAGAAACTGCGGCTCGGCGATGGGTTACTTCCGACGACAGATGTCGGTCCCTGCATCAATGAGAGTCAGCGCAATACCGACCATTGTTATGTAGAGATCGGTCTGAAGGAACGCGCTACCCTTGCCTGCGGCGGGGATATCGGCAGAGGGAAAGATCTTGATAAAGGTTGGTTCTACCAGCCAACAATCTTTACCGATGTAACACCAGAAATGCGGATTGCGAAAGAAGAAATATTCGGTCCGGTTCTCTCGGTCATACGGATAAAATCTCTCGATGAAGCAATCACTGTTCTGAATAATACGAAGTACGGACTTTCATCATCTCTGTACACCAAGAATGTCAACGATGCTTTCAGGGCAATCAGGGATGTGAAAGCCGGTATTACATATATAAATGCTCCCACGATAGGAGCCGAGGCGCATATGCCTTTTGGCGGTGTGAAGCAGACTGGAAACGGCCATCGTGAAGGTGGATGGACAGTGTACGAATTCTTCAGTGAATGGAAAACTGTGTACATCGATTACAGCGGCGGTTTGCAGAGAGCGCAAATAGATAACCAATAACCGTACGTCAGGACTCCGTCCTGACCTACGCCCTGGCCTTTTTAAATATGAAACACAGATCAATAAAAAATATACTGACGAGCAAACCCACTATCGAAGGAGCTGGCGTTCACCTGAATAGAGTTTTCGGTTTTCATGAATTGCCGGCTTTTGATCCGTTCCTCCTGCTCGATGGTTTTAGATCGAACAATCCGCAGGACTATATCAAAGGATTTCCGTGGCATCCGCACCGGGGCATTGAAACAATTACTTATGTGTTGAAAGGGAAAGTGGAACACGGTGACAGCATGGGAAATAAAGGGGTCATCGGTCCTGGGGACGTTCAATGGATGACCGCAGGGAGCGGGATCATACACCAGGAAATGCCAATGAGCGATGAAAACGGGAGCAACTGGGGCTTTCAGCTGTGGGCCAATCTACCCCGATCCCGGAAGATGATGGATCCCCGGTATCGGGAGATAAAAGGGAATCAGATCCCGGAAATTACGACAAACGAGGGTGTAAAAATAAGAGTTATCAGCGGCGAAGTGAATGGAATAAAAGGACCCGTGGATGATATCGTTACAGATCCCGGGTATTTAGACGTAACCATTCCCCCAAAAACAGAATTCATCCACCCGACAGGTCCGCGATATACCGTCTTTGCATACGTAATTGATGGAGAGGGATATTTCGATAAAAAGGAAAAACTTTTTGTCAATGGAAACCTGATTCTATTCGATGATGGAGACTTTATTTCGGTTAATACCGGGGAAAAACATCTGCGCATCCTCCTCATTTCGGGTAGACCGATCGGCGAACCGGTAGCATGGTACGGTCCCATCGTTATGAACACGGAAGGGGAGCTGAAGAAGGCGTTTGAGGAGTATCGGAACGGGACGTTCATAAAAAAAAGTTGATAAGGCTTTCTTTCTACCCTTACCGTCCATCTTTTATGGAGCTGAATCACCACCTTGGAGATTTCTCGGATTTTTCTTATATTTAATCATGAAAATCTTCCAACATATTGAAATATTGATTATTCAATATATTTCCTTCCTTACCTCCGGAAGACCCTATATTGTTTCCCTCTACGAGCACCAGGAATTTTATTAAGACGGGATTTCCCATCATCTTAATTCCCGTTTTCTTAATTCTTTTAATCTAAAGGTGCTATATGACCATGACAAAAGCTACTACTATACATCCTAAGGATGTCGAATCCGTTATCGGGAAGCATATGCTTGTCGATGTACTGGATTTTATAATTGATTTGAAAAAAAGTGAAGGAGTGTACATCTGGGATGCGAAAACAAATCGTCAGCTTCTTGATTTCTTCACATTTGTTGCCTCCGTCCCGTTAGGATTAAATCATCCGAAGATGACCACTCCCGAATTCAAAGAGAAAATGGCATACGTTTCCATCAACAAGCCGACAAATTCCGACGTTTACTGTGTTGAAATGGCCGAGTTTGTGGATACTTTTACCCGTATAGCTATGCCCGATTACCTTCCTCATGTATTTTTCATCGAAGGTGGAGCGCTCGGTGTCGAAAATGCGCTCAAAGCGGCATTCGATTGGAAAATGCGGAAGAATATTGCAAAGGGTGTTTATAAGGGAATCAATGATGAATCAAAAATGAAGGTGATACACTTCCGCCAATCGTTCCACGGACGTACCGGCTACACGCTGTCCCTGACGAATACAGATCCGGTGAAGATTGACTACTTCCCCAAATTTGATTGGCCCCGGATTGACAATCCTGCAATAAAATTCCCGCTCAATGAAGAGAACCTGAAAGCGGTTCGGAAAGCGGAGGAAAATTCACTCAATCAGATTAAGGATGCAATCCGCAAATATAAGGACGATATTGCCGCTCTGATTATCGAACCCATCCAGGGAGAGGGCGGAGATAATCACTTCAGAAAAGAATTCTTCGAAGCTCTTCGCCAGCTTGCCGATGAGAATGATTTTATGTTCATCCTCGACGAGGTGCAGACAGGGATCGGACTTACCGGTAAAATGTGGGCTCACCAGCATTACATCAAACCGGACATGATTTCCTTCGGCAAGAAGACGCAGGTGTGCGGATTTATGTCGGGTAATCGTATTGATGAAGTGAAGGAAAACGTGTTCAAAGTTGCAGGCCGTCTGAATTCCACATGGGGCGGTGGTCTTGTAGATATGCTCCGTTGCCAGCGTTACCTGGAGATTATTGAAGAAGATCGTCTCGTTGAAAACGCCCGCGTTGTCGGGGAATATCTTCTCCAGCGTCTGCACGAAATCCAGAAGGAGTTTCCCCAACATGTTGAGAATGCTCGGGGAATCGGTCTTTTCTGTTCGTTCGATTTCCGAAATCCCGCTATGCGAAATGACTTCCGGAAGAAGGCGATGCAGAAAGGTCTCGTAGTTCTTGGAAGCGGCGAACGTTCGATTCGTTTCCGTCCGCCACTTATAATTACGGAGCAAGAGATCGATAAAGGTGTGAACATCCTCAAAGAATCATTGAGTGAGTTGAAAGTCTGAGAGAGCGTGCCTATGTAAGAATAAGCCCCGGTGATCTTCGGATATCGGGGCTTTTTTTGGACCGCTGATTACGCTGATGTTAATGATATACAAAGATGATAATCTGTGTTCAAGTAATTATGACATAAATCCATTCATTTTTCAGAACCAATAGAGGATGAGCGGTTGGAGGGGTTCATCTCTAAATGGTTCGTGAATACGGAGAAGAAGAGGTCCATGATCGGAGAATTGTGCCAGATAAGCTCGCTTGAGAGCATATAGGTCGAAGCTCACGACATTTGTGATGATTGCATCGCACCGATCGCCGTTTGAGTTGTGAGAGAGATAGATATTTGCCTGTACAGGCCTCGACTGGATGAAACGAATATCGCCGTATAACGTATACTCATGGCGTGCGCATCCACCGCCGCTTTTGATTGTCAATGTCAGAATATCGTGTACGAGGGATACCTGGGTAATCCATGCGTGATCCATCCGTGCATATAATAGCGTGGTTGAATCACGGAATGGTTTTATCGAATTTTCTGCCGGAACATAAGGTGTGTAAATGCCCGGATATCGGTTGTGATCCTCACATCCAAAGAAGATCAAGAGAGTTGTAACTGCGATGAACGCTCTGAACCTATTCATGGGAATCTCCGATGCTATTATAAGAAAATGATAAATATTTCTCTTTCAACAAGCAAATTGTAATTTGAATTACTTTAATAATTTCATTACCATTGTATCGCACATGTTGACCAATTTCCCCCCAAACATCAATTTCTAAAAAATGAGGTATTCTATGCAAGTATCACGCTTATTGGCTCTCTGTATTTTCTGTATTTTGCTGTTTTCTGCATTCCATACCCGTCCCGATGAGGGGATGTGGACATTCGACAATTTACCGCTCAAGATATTGAAGGAACGGTACGGATTTACACCGACGCAGGAATGGCTCGATCACGTTCGCCTTGCCAGTGTCCGGTTCAATGACGGAGGTTCGGGTTCGTTTGTCAGCGGTGATGGATTGGCTCTGACTAATCATCACGTCGCACGAGGCCAGCTTCAGAAAATGTCAACGCCGGGAAAGGATTATGTAAAAGACGGCTTCTATGCAAAGACCCGTGCAGAAGAAATTCAATGCCCCGACCTTGAATTGAATGTTCTGGAATCCACGGAAAATATCACAGGCCGCATACAGAAAGCTACCAGAAAGGCCAAGGGCGATAAGGAAGCGCTTGAGATGAGAAAGGCTGAAACTGCAAAGATAGAAAAGGAAAGTCTTAAAAAAACCGGTCTGCGTTCCGACGTTATTTCCCTATATAACGGCGGAGAGTACTGGCTCTACCGGTATAAAAAGTACACAGATGTTCGTCTTGTCTTCGCACCTGAGGGAGGCATTGCGTTTTTCGGCGGGGATCCGGATAACTTCACTTACCCCAGGCATGACCTTGATATGGCAATTTTCCGCGTCTATGAGAACGGGAAGCCGGTAACACCCAAACATTACCTGAAGTGGAGTTCGGCGGGTGCCGAAGATGGCGAATTGGTTTTCTGTTCCGGCAACCCGGGCTCAACGGAACGCCAGAGTTCGGTTGCGGTGCTTGAATTTCTTCGTGACGGGCTATATCCGCTGATCGTGAAGAGTTTAAACCGTCGTATTGGTAGCCTTAAAGAATACTCCGAAAAGGGAAGCGAAGAAAAACGTCAGGCGGCCTCGTTAATTTTCGGCATGGAGAACAGTCTGAAAGCCATCGGAGGAGAGCTGCAGGGCTTGCGTGACAAAGCCGTTATGGATAAAAAGATAAGCGATGAGAAAAATTTTCGTCAGATCGTTTCGGGAAATCCCGAATGGCAGAAGAAGTACGGAGATGCCTGGGATGCCATAGCAGAAGCAAAGAAAAAACAAGAAGCACTTTTTAAACCGATGATGTTAAGAGGACTCCGTGGATCGAGGATGGCACAGTATGCACTCCTGATCGTTCAGTATGTTGCAGAAATAAAGAAACCTGACGGTGAACGACTGGACGGATTCCACGATGCACAGCTTGAGAGCTTCAGATTTAGTCTTTTCTCGCCCGCGCCGGTTTATCCGCAGCTTGAAGAGTACCGGATGATCGATGGATTCAAGGAATCCATAGAAATACTCGGTGCGGATGATCCTTTCCTGAAGATTGTCCTCAACGGAAAGATGCCGGAAGAGGTTGCAAAGGAATTATTGAGCGGAACCAAGATGGGAGATGCCGAATTTAGAAAAACTCTCGCGGAAGGCGGTGAAAAGTCCGTTGCAAAATCGGATGATCCGATGATTGCTATAGCCAGAAAGATAGATCCACTCATTCGTGAAAGCATCAAGAAGTACGAAGACGAGGTACGGAGTGTAGAAGAGTCCGCCGGTGAAAAGATCGGGGAAGCCCGTTTCGCCGCGTATGGAAAATCAACATACCCCGATGCGAATTTTACACTGCGGCTTACGTTCGGAACCGTGAAAGGTTACAAGATGAACGGGACCATTGCTCCTCCCAAGACTACCTTCTACGGTCTCTTCGATCGTGCTCACAGCTTCAATATGCAGTCTCCTTTTGACCTCCCTCCGCGTTACACAGAGAATAAGGATAAACTTGATCTTTCCACACCGTTGAATTTTGTGGCGGCTCTTGATGTGGTCGGAGGAAATTCCGGATCACCCGTTTTGAATAAAAATGCAGAACTCGTCGGATTGGTGTTTGATGGAAACATTGAAAGTCTGGTCGGGACCTACGTGTATGATGAGGAAACAAATCGGACCGTTGCCGTACACAGCAGCGCTATGATAGAAGCGATCAGAAAGCTGTATGATGCCCCCGGACTGGCTGATGAGTTAACCGGCAAAAGGTAATATAATTAAGTTGTTCGTTAGATAAAGTGGCGGTCGAAATATACCGCCACTTCTTTTTTGTGAGAGGGAAATAGCAAGACTTAAAATTTCCAGTTTGGATTCTTGCTGTCGACTTTCCAATAAGCGTCCCCTACAGTTGACCTTGTTCCGCCGGCGTCTGTTACATACTTATCGAAAGTTGCCCGAACCTCAGTTTTTGCGGGCAGAGTCAGACTGATACTTCGGTGATTGTACACCTCTTTAACGTAACTGTTCGACCCGATAGTATAATAAATTTTTGCTATGTCCCCGTATGTCGTATATGGGTACGAATCTGTTGGATTTCGATCATACGTGATAGTCACTTGTACATCCTGTGGATGGCACCCTGAGAGCAACAGGACGATGAGGAAACTCGATATCACAAGAAAGCGCATTGTTTTGACCCTCTGAATTATATTCCCGTTATTTGCATCAATTTCGCAAAGTCATGATAGAAAGTCAAATCTAGGATGTCATGCAACAATGGCGGATTTCCGGCGTACATAATGAAAGAAAACAATCGAGGAGAAATATATGCAGCGGACTAACATAACAATAGCGTTGATAATACTTGTCTGTATTATGTTGTGGGTACCGGCAGTGTCGCAATTTTCGAAGGAAATCCGGAAAACGGTCGATATTAATAACGACGGTCGTGTCGACATCGATACGTACAAAGGGAGTATCACAATACAAACCTGGGATCAGCCTAAGGTTGAAATATATGCACAGGTAGAAGCTGACGGCAGGGCAAAGTACGATCGTGAGATGGTAGACGATACAGAAATACGCATCCATTCCTCGTCGGATCGCGTGGAGATCAGGTCGGATTACGGAAGAAGTGAGCACCACGGTTTTTCGCTCTTTGGACTTTTTGGAGAAGAAAGCGGGAGTCTGCCGTTTGTGCATTATACGATTAAGATGCCTGCAACTGCCCGATTGAAGATCAAGGATTATAAATCCGAAACAAAGATTTCTAATCTCTTATCGTCACTGCGAATGGAAACGTACAAAGGGAGCGTGATAATTAATGAGCATAGCGGTCCTGTAGACATGGAAACCTATAAGGGCAATGTGAAGATAGATTTTGCACGATTATCGGGCGATTGCAGTTTCGAAACATACAAAGGTCGTGTCGAAATCACACTGCCAAAAAATGAGGGCTTTAAACTGCGGGCGGATCTCGGAAGACGTTCGGATTTCACTTGTGATTTTGATCTGAATATCAGACGAAGTTCACGTAAGGACGATTACATTAAAGCAAGTGTAAACGGAGGAGGTCCTGACTTATCATTTAATACAACTAAAGGGGAAATCCGACTGTACAAAAAGTAGATCCCCCAACAAAAATCTGATTTTACGGTAGGGAAAATTGGTCTCAACTGCGGGACCTTTACACCACAAGATATAACATTTCTGCATATGTCCGTTTCGGCTCTTTCCTTTATTTCGTATATTACGGTAAAGGACGAAAGACGACAGCAATCCTATTCTGCTTCATAGTGGGACGGAGAAGTGCACGAATACTGCCATACATCCGGTCCATCGTATTGATCCTCAAGGAGAATAATTGTGAAAACGATAGTTGATATAACAATCATACCGATAGGCATCGGTGTCTCACTTTCACCGTACGTCGCTGCATGCGAGAAGGTTTTCCGCGAAGCGGGTTTGAAAGCTCAGCTTCATGCAAACGGTACGAATATTGAAGGGGAGTGGGACGCGGTTTTTGCGGCTATCAAACGATGCCACGATGTTGTTCATGAAATGGGTTCGCCCCGTATCTTTACCACCATTCACGTAGGTACCCGAACAGACCGTGATCAGACGATGGAAGATAAGATAGCCAGCGTCAGGATGAAATTGAAATAAAAAATGTGTGAGCGGAAATATGGAATGCAGATAAAGAATGAATCCTCCCCTCTATGTAGAAATATGAATAAATGGAGATACATACCGGTGATTCTATTCATCGTTTTGATTTTATTTGTTTCTGAAATATCGGGGCAATGTCAGTATATTCCGCTGAGTGGTAAACTCGAAGAGCTTGAAAAGATTTCTTTCATCGATTCGATGAATGGAATGATCGGTACGTGGGAAGGTGTTGTTTTAAGAACGAGCGACGGCGGTTACACCTGGCTCGAGCAGGATATCAGATACGGCACTTCCCTGAGGGTACATGCAGTGTCAATGGCAGATTCATCCGTTGCCTACGCCGTTACCTCTGAGGGGGAGGTGTTTAAAACTCTGGATGGCGGCGCGAGCTGGGTTTCCAAAGGTTGGCCTACAGGATCTTACCTGTATGCAGTATCCTTCATCGATGCAAATCATGGCTCCGTTACAGGCGGATACGGGGAAATTGGATGCACGACCGACGGGGGAAACAGCTGGACTCTCGCATCATTGGGAGGCGATATAACATTTTACAATATCGCATACGTGGACAGTCAGACAATATTTGCGGTCGGATCACGGGGCGTTATTGCCCGCTCTACCAATGCTGGCCTGACGTGGTCCCTGCGCTTCGGCATTTATTCAGATGTTTACCGGTCTCTTTCTTTTAAGAGTAATAATCTAGGATATATTGTAGGTTATAGTGGCCTGCTTATGCCGCTCATCCTCAAAACAACCGACGGCGGAACGACATGGTCTACTCAGTCAACTGTGTATGATAAAACACTATCCGATGTTTCATTTCTCGATTCGTCCAGGGGAGTTGCTTGTGGAGACGGATCGATCCTGTCTACTCTTGATGGAGGAATGACGTGGCAAATTCATCCTCTCTACGGATACAAGAGTATACACCACATACGGTATTTATTGACGGGTGATATCATCGCCGTTGGTGATCATAACAGTCTGAAGAACAGTATCATAAAAATTTCGAAGGATGGTTGTTCCTCGCCATATACGCTCATCTCCCCGAAAAATTTTACGGAAAATGTATCCCTGTGGAAGAATTCAATGTTTCCAAAGTCGGTAACATTCTCCTGGCGATTTTACTCGCAGGTTCGGTTATCATCGGCTCATCTTCAGATAGCTCGCGATGAAGGTTTCTCGTCGGATATGGTTGTAGACACTCTCATTATGTCGGTTATCGATGAAGGGGACACATCGGTCATTATCCCGGGATTGTCACCGCAAAAGATGTACTACTGGCGGCTTGCATTTCGTCATCTCGATGGTACGCAGACTGACTGGTCTAATGTGAATCAATTCACCACAGCAGGGGGATTGATCAAAGGGATAGTATTCGAAGACGCAGATCGTGATAGCGTAAGGGATAACGACGAGCCGGCATTATCCAACTGGCCATTACAGATATCGGGAACTGCTAATGTTTCTTTGAATTCGGATGAGAACGGGTACTATGAGGTGGTGGGATTAGATTCCGGGAGTTATACCGTAAGAGACCTGGGGTCGCCTTTATGGAGGAGGATAAAGCCGGATTCAGGTTATTACCGACTCACCCTTCCGCTGAATGATACACTGGAAGGATTTGATTTTGGATATTACTTTCCATGGAATTCCATCAGCGGTTATGTGTTCAACGATAAAAATGAAGACGGTACGAAAGCTGAAGGTGATTCTGGTCTTCCGTTCTGGCGTGTGAGGTTTGCCGGTCCACTGGGACATGATTCCACCCTAACGGATGTCGAGGGTCATTATTCATTCCTGAAGGTCAGTACAGGATCATGTACAGTCAATGTAGGGCCGCCATCCGGATGGGAACAGATTTATCCGCGCTTAGGGAGGGGATATTACCATTATTTTTACGATTACGATCAGCAATTGATGGCAAATTTTAGTTTTCATACGATCCCGCAGAGGGTAAAAAACCTCCTCTCCTTTCATGATAATCGTTTTGCACCGATAGTAAAACTTCAATGGGGGGTGAGAGAAGGTGCGACCAATGGTATCTGGGGAGCAGATCCCATTAGCTCGCTGGTCGATTATTCCGAAGGGGAACTGGAAATCCCTCCGCCGCTTCCTGGCGCCATGGATGCCCGATTTGTTTCTCCGCCCAATACTGCCTTTGAGTTCGGACTCGGTTCATGGATTGACATGCGACCTTATCTGACTTCCTCGCAGGCGGATACTTATTTGGTAAGATTCTCCGCGGGAACATACGAAGGGGGAGATTTTCCGGTGACTTTTTGCTGGTCATCGGCGGCAATAGAGGATGCTTATTCAAATCCAGTCTGGTTCAGCGTACCCCCTGAATTGACTGTCGATATGCGAGATTATGATAGTATAGTTATATCCGATCCCGATCTCAGCGTAATCAGAATAATTGCATCTAGTCCAATTATTAAACCTGAAGGAGTAGATCAGACAGGTTCCCAGATTCCGTCCGAATACGTTCTCGAGCAGAACTATCCCAATCCCTTCAATCCGCTGACCACATTCAGATTTGCGTTGCCGCAGGAGAGCTATGTCCTACTAAAGATTTATGACATTCTTGGTCGGGAGATAAAGCGATTAGTGGAAGGTGTGAAACCAGCTGGTATCTACACCGTAGACTGGGATGCTACAGGTGTTGGCAGTGGCATATACCTATATCGTCTCGAAGCTGCAGGTACCCATAATCCAAAAGGAACATTCATACAAGCTGGGAAAATGCTGCTCATGAAGTAAACTTTCATGTGTGGGCTCAGCATCCCCGTCGTTACCAATCCCTCCCGTTGGAACGACAAGCTGGGCTCACACTTAATTTCCT
>CAYGXH010000011.1:18621-18842 GCA_964353675.1 uncultured Chlorobiaceae bacterium | reverse complement strand
CCGCTAAAGCGGATTCGCAAAGACATGAGGCGCGGTGCCAGCATTTGTCGGATTGCTTCGGCACTCCCGCCCGAAAGTGGCGGGTAAATCGTGCCTCGCAAGGACCATAAGCCCAAGGTCATTGCGAGCGACCGCAGGGAGCGAAACAATCCGACTAACTATGCAACCAATTGTGAAACCGGCTATGTTTTCAAGACGCAGAGGCAATGTTTGTCAGATTG
>CAYGXH010000011.1:17682-18521 GCA_964353675.1 uncultured Chlorobiaceae bacterium | reverse complement strand
CTTCATCCGCTAAAGCGGATTCGCAAAGACATGAGGCGCGGTGCCAGCATTTGTCAGCCTGCCCGCCGGGTAGGCAGGCAATACGACTAACTAAGGATCAATTGTGGAACCGGCTATATTTTCAGACGTAGAGGCAATGTTTATCAGATTGCTTCGGCACTTCGTGCCTCGCATTGACTATAAGCCCAAGGTCATTGCGAACGAAGTGAAGCAATCCGATAAATCGGGTCTCGCAATGACTTTTGGACGGATTGGTAATGACGGTACAGGCTAAACCAATTCATCATATAAATCCTTCCACATAGGATTCATGCTCTCAATTAATTCCAACTTTTTCTTCCGTGAACCAGCTTTTATCTGCTTTTCACGGGCGATAGCATAGTAAGGGTCATTAAATACTTCGTAATACACAAGCTTAGAGATGTTGTACCGTTTTGTGAAACCAGCTAACTTCTTTTCTTTGTGTTCGTAAACCCGACGCGCCAGATCATTGGTAACACCTGTATATAGAACACTGTTATTCTTATTCGTCATAATGTATACAAAATAATTCTTCTCCATATACCCCCTCTCTCTATGTTGCCAGAATTAAATGCTATGTTCGTCAGATTGCTTCATCCGCTAAAGCGGATTCGCAAAGACATGAGGCGCGGTGCCAGCATTTGTCGGATTGCTTCGGCACTCCCGCCCGAAAGTGGCGGGTAAATCGTGCCTCGCAAGGACCATAAGCCCAAGGTCATTGCGAGCGACCGCAGGGAGCGAAACAATCCGACTAACTATGCAACCAATTGTGAAACCGGCTATGTTTTCAAGACGCAGAGGCAATGTTTGTCAGATTG
>CAYGXH010000011.1:7911-17582 GCA_964353675.1 uncultured Chlorobiaceae bacterium | reverse complement strand
CTTCATCCGCTAAAGCGGATTCGCAAAGACATGAGGCGCGGTGCCAGCATTTGTCAGCCTGCCCGCCGGGTAGGCAGGCAATACGACTAACTAAGGATCAATTGTGGAACCGGCTATATTTTCAGACGTAGAGGCAATGTTTATCAGATTGCTTCGGCACTTCGTGCCTCGCATTGACTATAAGCCCAAGGTCATTGCGAACGAAGTGAAGCAATCCGATAAATCGGGTCTCGCAATGACTTTTGGACGGATTGGTAATGACGGTACAGGCTAAACCAATTCATCATATAAATCCTTCCACATAGGATTCATGCTCTCAATTAATTCCAACTTTTTCTTCCGTGAACCAGCTTTTATCTGCTTTTCACGGGCGATAGCATAGTAAGGGTCATTAAATACTTCGTAATACACAAGCTTAGAGATGTTGTACCGTTTTGTGAAACCAGCTAACTTCTTTTCTTTGTGTTCGTAAACCCGACGCGCCAGATCATTGGTAACACCTGTATATAGAACACTGTTATTCTTATTCGTCATAATGTATACAAAATAATTCTTCTCCATATACCCCCTCTCTCTATGTTGCCAGAATTAAATGCTATGTTCGTCAGATTGCTTCATCCGCTAAAGCGGATTCGCAAAGACATGAGGCGCGGTGCCAGCATTTGTCGGATTGCTTCGGCACTCCCGCCCGAAAGTGGCGGGTAAATCGTGCCTCGCAAGGACCATAAGCCCAAGGTCATTGCGAGCGACCGCAGGGAGCGAAACAATCCGACTAACTATGCAACCAATTGTGAAACCGGCTATGTTTTCAAGACGCAGAGGCAATGTTTGTCAGATTGCTTCATCCGCTAAAGCGGATTCGCAAAGACATGAGGCGCGGTGCCAGCATTTGTCGGATTGTTTCGGCACTCCCGCCCGAAAGTGGCGGGTAAATCGTGCCTCGCAAGAACAGTATCCAAACAGTATAGCAGCGCGTGACTACCTCGCAATGACGTTTGTCTTTTCATTAAACCTCCCGCAAAGAATATGGTTTTTTAAAGATAGGATTTATTCTCTAATGCAAATTTTAACAATTGGTGTGCACCATGTAGGTTTAGTTTGTTTGCAATATTATTCCGATGGTTTTCAACCGTCTTACTGCTTACAAATAACTCATCGGCAATTTCCTTACTGGTTTTATTTTCTGCTATAAGCTTCAAAATTCTTCGCTCTGTCGCCGTTAATAACGTAAGCGCCGCATGTTTATTCTGAAATTGTTTCTGACGATCGTTCCGGTGGATTAGATGAGTAGAGAGTAACGGACTTATATAATACATACCTGACGTTACAACACGGATACACTCGAGAATGTCGTGCACGGCACTCTCCTTCAGTACGTACCCCTTAATGCCTAAATCCATCGCCGCGTTAAAGATATCTTCCTCCTTGTACATCGTCAGGAAGACGATATCGACAGGAATCTGTCTAGCGTGGACCTCCTTTACAAGATCGAATCCGTTCCTCGTCGGCATTTCAATATCAACGATTGCGATATCAGGGCGGAGCTCGTCGATCAGCCGTAGTGCTACTTCTCCGTTCTCCGCTTCACCGACGATCCGGAATTGCGGAACCGGTTTAATGATATCTTTCAGCCCCTTCCGGAACACCGGATGGTCATCCACAATAACAATAGTTGTCTGCTTACCCATGTTTTTCCCTCTTGTATGGTATGGAAATAGAAAGTACTGTTCCCTGTCCGGGATTTGACTGAATCGAAAATGTACCACCGAGGATTCTTACACGCTCCCCTATGCCACGCAATCCGAATCCCTCATGACCTGTTGACTGCGACGAAGTTTTTTTCGTATCGAATCCTTTACCGTCATCTTCAATGCGAATCGAGACCGAGGCATCATCCTTCTGGATGTTAAGCCGAACATGCGAAGCACCTGCGTGTTTCACAACATTGCTCAGTCCTTCCTGAACAATCCGGTATATGTTAATCTCCTGTTCCTTCGGAAGAAGGTTATCAATAACGGTTACATCCGCAGAAATCCTAATCTTGAATGATTGTTCAGTCCTGGTTACGAGCGAGGCAACTGCCTTGGTTAGGCCTAAACGGTCGAGCTGATAGGGACGCAGATTGTAGGATATTTCCCGGATCTCGCCGATCGTCTGCGATGATATGTCCGATATCGTTTCCAGCTCCTTCTTCGCAGGGTGCTCTTCCGGACAGGTTTCAATCCCAAGCATTGCACGGTTCTTTATGATGAGAAGTTCCTGGCCTATGCTGTCGTGCAGTTCGGCCGCAATACGCTTGCGCTCCTGCTCCTGCGAGTCGATCAATCGCCTTGAAAACTCCTGCTGAGCTTGCCGCTCACGTCGCACTATCCGGATTCTGCGCCGCAATACGCCGTAAGTGGAAACAACGAGGAGTATGAATATCGATCCGGCAAACCACCACTGCTGATAGAATGGAGGATGGATCGTGAAGCGCAGAATTGCAGGCATTGTGCTCGTGATACCATCGGGAGTGACGGCTCTGACCATGAATTTGTACTCGCCAGCTTTTGGAGCGGCAAGAATAATCCTCCGTTCAGCTGTCGGCTCACGCCAATCGGTATCGATATTCTCCAACTTGTATTGATACATCAATTGACTCTCGTGTCGCAGACTTATACCGAGGAATCCGATCATGAAATACTTACTTGTATGTGAAAACTCATGCGCATCGTCAATTTCGATGTGCTCCCCGTCGACGTCGAAATCAGTCAAATAGATCGGTGGCGGTGATGACGGGTGCCTCGGCACATTCATATCAAGTATACTAAACGAAAGGTCAGTCTGAATACCAATCAGATTATCCGGACCGATCGCTATGGATGGAATGATCTCTCCCAGCATTTCATGTATCACATGCACTTTCCAACCATCCTGAGGCGAAACAAAAGCAGGTCCGCTCCTCGTCCCCAACCAGATATTTCCCACATCATCCTCCCTGATGGTGTAGACGGTGTTGCTTGGGAGACCATCTTTCCGAGAAAATTTTCTGAATGTTTGCTTATCAATCATGGTCGCACCATTCCCGTCAGAACCCGTCCAAATCCTACCCTTGCTATCCCTGAGAATGCATACCACCTGGTCAGACGCTAATCCATCCGCAGTAGTAATCGAGTGGTAGCGATATCCACTCTGAATATCTCCCTCAAGTTTTACAATACCGTAGAATGTCGTACCCAGCAATATATGTCCGCTGTCATCTTCACAGATAGAACCAACTGATCTGTATTGCTTTCCATTTTCCTTCGGTAAAAAAAACTTAACGACAGGATTCTCCTTCGATAAATCTAATACCGCAACACCCTCTCCGTTTGCAGCACACCACAAGTAGTTATGTTTATCAACAAACAATTCGACTGGCGGCCCTCCTCGACAAATTTCGTGTAAGTTTAATTTCTTTACAATAGAAAGCCGGGCAGCTCGGTTATTAGTCGGCGAGACTCGATACCCCTCTAATATTTTATTGCGGTATAAGAGCCATAGTATGTTTGTTGAATCATATTGAATGGCAACGATGTCTTGTATTAATGGTATATGAGATACGCTATGAAGATAATTTTCCCAGATACCATCCGAATTTCTCCACACCTCTCGCAAACCATAAGATGTTGCAATCCAAAAATGTTTCGATGAGTCGACCGCAACACTTCGATCGTTTATCTTCATCGCCCACTTATCGAAAGGAAATCTGATAATATATTGTTGGCTCAACTTCACCAATCCATTGCTTCTGGTTCCAAACCAGAGATTGTTTTCTCGATCAACGGTCATCGCCCAAACACTATTTTCCGGCAAACCATTTTCGATTCCGAAGTTCATAAGCGTTGAATGCATATCATCAAGTCGGAATCGATTTAATCCTCCTGCATCCCACCCTGTCCAAATATTATTATTTGAATCAATTTGGATAAAAGTTGCAATATCATAGGGGAATGAATGAACAAGCCGTGCCAAACCGTTACAATAACGAACAACGATACCTGAATTTGCCGTAACCCAGAACGTTGAGTCATTTTCTTTCGCCAGTAACAAGAGCCGATCAAGCTTAGGATCTGCTTCATATCCGATATTAAGTTCAGTTAACCGACGCGACCTTCGGGTGTACCGTAAAAGTTTGTATTCTGTACCGACAATTATTGTTGAATCATTTAATTCAATAACACTGAATGGGACGCCGCTTCCATCTATGAGTTTGATTTCTGTAAGATGGTCATTTTGGATGACAAGCAAGCCGGCACTTGTCGCGCACCAGAGAGCACCTTCATGGTCTTCGATCATTGAATATACAGCACCTGAATAATTCGAATCATTAGGTGCTTTCGTAAATGTTTTCCCGTCATATTGATAAACGCCATTCCACGTCGTACCAATCCATAAAAACCCCGGTCGATCTCTGCTCTCGCAAAAGCATCGCACCGATCCATCAGGCAGACCATCCAAGCTTGAATAGTTCTTAAACGAATAACCGTCATAGACGCTAATCCCAGTAAACGTGCCGATCCATAAATATCCTCTGGAATCCTGAAAGATCGATTCAATATTATTTGAAATGAGTCCATCTTTCATTGTATAGTTTTTAAACGGCAGGACCTGAGAATTGCATACGCCGACGAACATGTGAGATAGACAAACAATCAGAAGGCCGACTCTCACAATGGGGAAGATTCTCTCTTTAACTACAACAAATATATTTTCCCTTTGTAAATTACCACTTGTTGATAATAACACGGTGTCCTCATGCTGTGGAAAGCCCCCCTAAAAATAAGGCTTAATATATACCGGATTACTTTCAAAATCAAGACGGTGAAAATAAAATTCGGATAGTTTTCTCTTATTCTTCATAATTGTATTAGATCCAATTGCTTGCGAGGGAGGATATTTTAACTATCAAACATGATTTCATTTTGCTTTTCGCTAAGGATATTCTTACAATGAACCGTTATTTAAGAATTCTATGCGTACACAACATTTACTTCTGATATTTCTAATAGGAATTGCGTTTAGCTGCACTAACAAAAAGCCGGATTCGGTTAGTACAATTGACACGCTCGTTTTGAATTTTTACGCCGATTCGCTCGTCTGGAGTGAGGAGGTGAAACTCGGGGGCCGCGACTCTGCGATATTCGCTCTCGGGATCGATTCGCTCTACCGCATAAACAGCGTTTCGAGAGAGAACGTGCATACTTCCATCGAAAAGTATCAGAAAGATCTGTCCACCTGGAAAGAATTTTACGAAATGCTCGTTAAACGACTGGAATACCTCCGTACCAAAGAATGAGTGTGCAGGGCAAGCTTTACGATGAAAACGATACTTGTTGTAGATGACGAAAAAGATATCGTCGACCTCCTGAAATATAACCTCAAAAAGGAGGGATACAACGTCCTTACTGCGGCGAACGGTAAATTGGCTTTGGAACAGTCAAGACATCAGCCGGACTTGATCATTCTTGACGTTATGATGCCGGAAGTGAACGGACTGGAAGTTCTTAAGAGACTAAAAGGCGATCAAAAAACATCTTTCATACCGGTAATCTTTTTGACAGCAAAAGGAACGGAGCTTGACGAGGTGATCGGACTGGAGCTTGGCGCCGACGATTACATCGTTAAACCTATAAGCATCCCAAAACTGATCGCCCGTATCAAGAACGTGTTCCGCCGACATCCGGCCGGTGACGCCAAAACGGAAGTCCATAAACCGATCCGAATTGGTGTCATAGAAATACATCCCACCCACCATACTGTCAGAGTTGCAGGGCACGAAATATTTTTCCCGAAAAAAGAATTTGAAGTGCTCCTCTACCTCGCTGAGCACGCCGAACAGGTTGTAACCCGTGAAACTCTGCTGAGAAATATATGGGGAAGCGATGTTATGGTGGTAGACCGGACGATCGATGTTCATATTCGGAAAATAAGGGAGAAACTCGGTAAGTACGAATCTTATATCGAAACACTCAAGGGAATCGGCTATCGGATGCGGGCGTTTGACTGATATCTACAGGAACAAAGCAATAATCCGATAGCTTACTGCTCCTACAAGCGCTGACGCTGGGATCGTAATGATCCATGCGATTATGATGTTTCCCGCGACACCCCACCTGACGCCCGATAATCTTTTCGTTGCACCCACTCCCATGATTGCTCCGGTTATTGTGTGAGTGGTACTCACCGGAATCCCACCCCACGCTGTGATAAGCAGTGTTAGACCGCCCGCAGTCTCGGCGCAGAATCCTCCGGAGGGTTTGATCTTTGTGATTTTCTGACCCATCGTCTTCACAATACGCCACCCCCCGAAAAGAGTACCCATCGCAATCGCAAAGTGAGAGAGAAGAATAACCCAAAACGGGACATGGAATGTTTGAAGATATCCCGTGGTGAGGAGTAATCCGGTAATAATTCCCATCGTTTTCTGCGCATCATTTGTGCCGTGACCAAGACTATAGAGAGCAGCAGAAACCAGCTGAAGTTTTCGGAACACCCCGTTAATTTTTGCCGATGGTCGATTGTGAAATATCCAGATCAAAGCTAACATGAGTAAAAATCCCATTATCATGCCAATCAGCGGAGCTAAAAAAAGAAAAATAATGGTATTCGTCCAGCCGCCATAAAGAATTGAACCGAAGCCGGCTTTTGCGATTGCAGCACCTGCATATCCTCCCATCAGTGCGTGCGATGAGCTCGTCGGTAATCCGAAGTACCATGTTATTATATTCCAGACTATTGCACCGATGAGTCCGCACATGATCACATACTCATTAACCGCGTTTAGATCGATTAGCCCTTTCCCCAAAGTTTTTGCAACATGTACCTCAAATAAAAAGGCAGCCACCAAATTAAAAAACGCCGCCCACATAACTGCCTTTCTCGGAGTGAGCACGCGGGTTGAAACGATCGTTGCAATTGAATTTGCAGAATCGTGAAAACCGTTTAAGAAATCAAAGATGAGCGCGATGAAGATGATGATGACGACGAGAGTAAGCATAGAGATAAAGATTTATCCGTGTTTTATAAGGAGGGATTCCATGACGTTCGCAGCATCTTCACACGCATCAGTGGCAGTCTCGAGTGAAACGTATATCTCCTTCATTTTTATGATTTGAATAGGATCCCTTTCATTTTCAAACAGATCTGCGACGGCATGCTCAAAAACATCGTCGGCTTGATTTTCGTAATCATTAACCTTTTCAAGGATTTTGTACAGATCATCTGCTTTCCGGAAATCCCGCAGTAATGAAATTCCCTTCCGGAGTTCGATAATAGATTTCTCAAGAATACCCATGAGGGCAATCATGTCGGGCGGACACGATGATACCTTGTAAAGGACAAACCTTGAAGCCGTCCCATCTATGAAATCCATAACATCATCGAGCGCCGATGCGAGGGTGTGGATATCTTCTCTGTCAAACGGTGTGACAAAAGTTGCGTTTAATTCAGCAAATATTTTGTGGGTGACAGAATCGCCGTTATGTTCATGATCATGAATTTTCCGTGCGATTTCCGTGTGATTGGATTTAGAACTGCGGTGAAGATCCTGCAGAAGATTAGCGCTATCCACGAGATTTTGGGCAGATTCTTCGAAAAAAGAATAAAATTTTTCGTCGTGGGGCAGAAGAACTTGTATTAATCGATCAAGTCTCATGGGATAACCTCTTGTGGTAACTAGGAGTCCGGCGTTCAAATGTACTCATTCTCGGATTGAGATTCAACCCCAATAGGAATTTCATTGCTTTTTGAACAAAGTATTTGTAAAATTGCAATCAGAACTCCAATATAATTACGAATTGAAGTATTTACCCATGAAAATTCAAACAAAACTCGCCATCCTCTTAATTGCTTTTTCAATCTGCGTCATACTCGCAGCAGGTATTTTTTCAACAATATCACTTGAAAATTATTTTCATACACGGCTCATCACAGAACTTCAAATACTCGCCGATCAGGTTGAGTATCTCCTGAGAACATCAGCACAGAACAAAATTGGATCCTACGATTATTTCCAGAAATTTGCACACACCGCAAAGGTCCGGCTCACATTTATCCATGACGATGGGACAGTCCTTTTTGAATCAGAGATTCCGGAAGCCCGGCTATCAACGATCGAAAATCACCTATATCGTAAGGAAATTCAAGATGCCCTGAATAAAGGATCAGGTTCAACCACCAGAAAGAGCACAACACTTAGTGTGGATATGCTCTACTTAGCAAAGTCTCTAAGAGAATCTCTCCCGCCCTCATGCACATTCGAAAAAGTAAAATTCATCAGGATAGGCGTTCCGCTTACACATGTCCAGGAAACAACGGTTGATATAAAAAATAAGGTTATATACGCGAGTATTGGCGTACTTCTGCTCATCATAATCCTCAGTTTGTATATATCACGTAAGGTATCACGGCCGATACAGGAAATGGATATAATCGCTTCTGAAGTACGTTCGGGGAATATCGACAAGCGGATTCCCGTACGATCATCCGATGAGATCGGGAAATTGACTGAAACACTCAATGCGATGCTCGACAAACTTCATGAGGATATAAACAAATTAAAAAAGCTCGAAACTATACGGACTGAATTCCTCGGAAACGTTTCTCATGAATTGCGAACCCCGATCTTTGCGGTACAAGGAATGCTGGAGACACTTCTTGAAGGCGCCCTTGATGATGCTGATGCAAGAAAGGATTTTGTTCAGCGCGCGCTTTCAAATACGCAACGACTTAACACATTGCTCAACGATCTCATCGAAATATCACGGATCGAAAGCGGCGACATGAAGATGAGCTTCAGATATTTTAACTTGCAGGAATTCCTAACTCAGGTCATAGCTGAAATGCAACCGCTTGCAAAAGCGCGTAATGTGAATCTGGAATCAACCGCGCCACAGGATAAAATTGAAGTATACGGCGACAGGGAAAGACTGAAACAGGCGCTTTTCAATCTCATAGATAACGCCATAAAATACAACAAACCGGAAGGAAAGGTTATTGTTTCGTCGCAGATCATCGGACAACAGGCGAAAATTTCAGTCGAAGATTCAGGCATCGGTATCGAGCCTGATCACATTTCCAGAATATTCGAACGCTTTTACCGCATCGACAAGGAACGCTCGCGCGAAGCCGGAGGCACGGGCCTCGGTCTTGCAATAGTTAAACACATCACTGAAGCCCACGGCAGTAAGGTGGAAGTCCAGAGCAAAATTGGAAGGGGGAGTACTTTCAGCTTTTTACTTAAGATATAGGTACACTCGCCAAACCGTATTGTATCATTTGGCTCGCCCTCCGAAAACTTACGATTCCCGACCGATTACCTATTATGACCCTTTATGCCTTAAAAACGGCGGTGTTTCATAATTTCCTGACAAATTCATTAACAATTATTTAACATCCTGTTAATCCCTTCTTAATATACATTCGTTAAATTTACGATGAATAAAAAGGGTCAAAATATAAAAAAGAGGATTCAGGATGAAAAGATTTATTCTCGTACTTTTTGCAGCAGTGATCGTATATTTCCAATCTCCTGCACAGGATACTACCGCAGTCGTCACCAAAGAAGAACTGAGCGAAGTGAAGGGTGCTCTGGATGGTATCAACGAAACAATGTTGGAAATGAAGACAACCGTTGATGCCCTCAAAAAAAT
>CAYGXH010000011.1:0-7811 GCA_964353675.1 uncultured Chlorobiaceae bacterium | reverse complement strand
TTTCAGACTCTATTCCCTGGTGAACGGGAACTCGGCGCGAAACTTGAACTGAATGCACAGGATGGACTCTTTAGTTATATTAACTTCAAAGGCGGATTTTTCAACGGTGTTCTTAATACCGCCAACGAAAACAACCGCCACAAAGATTTCATAGGACGGTTGGGATTTCAGCTCCCGTTCCAAGAAGAAAATCTTGCCCTAGACGGCGGATTCTCACTCTACTCCGGGAAAGTTACAAATAATTCAAAGTACGTTTATTCGATTGACGAAAATTCCACAACGAAACAGTACCGTGTCGATTCAATGGCAACCAACAATCTGGGACATTTCGGCAGAGCATATTACGGTGGCGACGTCCAGATATACTACGACATCCCAGTCATCGGCGGCGCATCCCTGCGGGCAGAGTACATCACGGGCGAACAACCCGGAACTTCCTCATCCGGCAGTTTTTATAATCCAAGTTCCGCAAACACTGCACTATATAAGAGGCAATTCAACGGCTGTTATGTCATGTACATCCAGAACATAGGATTGCAGAATCAATTCATTTTCAAGTACGACGTACTCGATCCGAACACAGATGTTGAGGCCAACGACCTCGGCCGCCCCGGTACGAACCTGACAATATCGGATATAAAATTCAGCACCCTCGGCATCGGCTGGGTGTACCACTGGGACGCCAATGTAAAGTTCGTCGCCTACTACGACTGGGTTATGAATGAAAAAGTAAATTCAAGTGCGACCGGATCGTTCATACCTTATAAAGACGACATGAAAGACAATGTATTCACACTGCGCATGCAGTATAAATTTTAAATAAAGGAGAATATACAATGAAAAGAATAATAGCATCAATCATACTCGCAATTACTGCTTTCGGTTTCATGCAGAAAGGCGAAACTATCACCGTAAAAGGGTCTGACACGATGGTTATTCTTGCTCAGCGTTGGGCGGAATTGTACATGTCGAAACACCCCGACGTGACAGTCCAGGTAACCGGCGGTGGCTCGGGAACCGGGATTTCAGCTCTCATTAACGGCACTACCGACATCTGCAACGCATCTCGCCCTATGAAGAAGACAGAAAAAGAAAAGCTGAAGCAAAGATACAATACACTCGGTGTTGAGATCAAAGCCGCAAAGGACGGTCTTGCAGTATACGTACATGAAAGTCTGCCGATCGCCGAACTGACGATAGATCAATTGAAATCAATTTACACCGGTAAAATAACAAACTGGAAAGATCTCGGCGGTCCGGACACAAGGATCATTCTCTACGGACGTGAGAATAACTCCGGAACGTATGTTTACTTCAAGGATAACGTTCTCGGAGGGCAGGATTATTCCGCCACGATGCAGAGTCTTCCCGGTACAGCTGCGGTTGTAAACGCTGTGGGCAAGGATAAATACGGAATCGGCTATGGCGGAGCAGCGTATGGGAAAGGAATTAAGTTCCTAAAAGTTAAAAAAGACGCACAGACAGCCGGGTACGAACCGACCGCGGAAAACGTCAAAACCGGTAATTACCCGATCACGAGGTACCTCTATATGTATACACGAAGCAAGCCGACCGGAGCTATGAAGGAGTACATTGATTGGATGCTCAGTTCAGAGGGCCAGCAAATCGCGACGAAGGTCGGATATTTCCCGGTACGGTAAGGTAATATAACGTTCCGACGCTCAGGCCGGAGCGTCGGGATAATATTATACTCTCAATGATACCTGATAAATATTAAAGGATGAAGGATGGACGTAATCGAACAGTACAATAATAATATCGGAATTCTCTGTAATGAAAAGTTAGATCATATCCACATCAAGGCATTCCCCGCGGTAATGACAATGGTGATTTGCTCAATTGCAGCGCTTTATTTTTTCTTCCGATACGTCTGACTTCTGTTACGGGCGGTAATAGATATTAATCCATACAAAATAATGATATTTAGTATGGATTTTTGTACATTTCCATCCATCAGTATTTTAAATTCAACGTGACAATCCAAATAGATCAGAAAAAAGTGAGCAGAGATACAGATCGATCAGACGGAAGACCGACTGTTTCCACCGATGGATCCCGGAAAGGGCTGAATCGAAAGAAAAAAAAGTATGGTGAGCGTCTCGCTGAAACTATAATACGAGCGGTCTCATTTACATCATTTGCTACCATCATCCTGATCTTTGCCTTTGTTTTCCGCGAAGCAACACCGTTGTTTTTCCCTCCCGCACAGCAGACAGTAACTACCGAGGATCTCGAGCAAGAAACCTACGGGGATGACGAATCGCTTTCAACAAATGCAACGATCGAAGAAGGGAGAAAGCGGTCTACGTCGATTGAAACTGCAGGCGGAGAGGCAGATTTTACCCTGGATAATCTTCTTGGAGACGAATGGCAACCGGTTTCAGCTTACCCGAAATTCGGAATCATTCCCCTTATTATCGGCAGTTTCAAGGTAACAATGATAGCCATCCTGTTCGGGGCACCGATAGCAATTCTGGCGGCACTCTTTACCGCATTTTTTGCGCCGCGGTGGCTGCGTGAAATTTTAAAACCTACTATTGAATTCTTATCCGGCTTCCCTTCCGTCGTAATCGGATTTTTTGCCCTCGTGGCAATCGCATCATTTTTTCAGAATATATTCGGCTATGAGTACCGCCTCAATTCATTCGTAGGCGGTATTGCACTATCACTCGCGGCAATACCGATTATCTACAGCGTAACGGAGGATGCACTCTCATCCATCCCTAAATACATGACCGAGGCGAGTCTGGCGCTTGGCGCAACAAAGTGGCAGACAGCTCTGTTCGTTGTTCTTCCTGCTGCAACACCGGGAGTCTTTGCCGGACTTCTCCTCGGTGTTGGCAGGGCATTCGGTGAAACAATGATTGTTCTGATGGCAACGGGTAATGCAGCTCTTATGTCTCTTGACATATTTAAACCTATCCGGACGATGTCGGCAACTATCGGTGCGGAAATGGCCGAGGTCGTATTTGGCGACACCCACTACAATGTCTTATTTTTCATCGGCGCTGTTCTCTTTATCTTTACCTTTGCCCTTAACGCGGTTGCTGAATTTTACGTGCGGAACAAGCTCCAGAAACGCTTCAGGGGTGCAGCGTGAACAGAAAAATTTTCGGCGTATCATTCGTTCTTGCTTCCGCCGCATCCGCAGCGGTCATTGTTGCAGTTATCCTCCTCTTCATGATCACTATCATGATAGGAGGATGGGATCACCTCACATGGGAGTTTATTACAGCCGCTCCCGAAGAAGGTATGACAGCCGGAGGTATCTTCCCGGCAATTGTAGGCACCGTGTTCCTTGTGCTTCTCATGTCGCTCGCTGGAGTTCCAATCGGAACGATTACGGCTGTCTACCTCAGCGAGTATGCAAACCGGAATTCCATATTTACCAAATTGATACGCTTTGCCGTAAACACACTCGCCGGTGTTCCGGCAATCGTTTTCGGTTTGTTCGGCGTAGGATTCTTTATTCAATTCGTTGGCGGCGGAATGGACAGCTTTCTGTCAGGCACAGGGGAAGTGCATTGGAGACAGGGAAACATTTTGTGGGCAAGTCTTACGATGGCGCTCCTGACCCTCCCGGTCGTTATTGTGTCGGTCGAAGAAGCACTGCGGTCAGTCCCGGGTGATTACCGCGAAGGGAGTCTCGCACTCGGAGCCACGAAATTTCAGACGATCGTTAAAATTGTACTGCCGAACGCATATACAGGAATTCTGACAGGCACTATCCTTGCCGTCGGCAGAGGCGCAGGGGAAGTCGCACCGATTCTTTTCACCGGCGCGGCGTACTATCTCCCTCATCTCCCTTCATCGCTTTCCGATCAATTTATGCAGCTCGGTTACCACTTATACATAATGGCAACGCAATCACCCGATGTCGAGGCAACTCTGAGCATTCAGTATGCAACCGCATTTGTCCTGCTAGTACTGACATTTCTCCTCAATTTCACTGCAATAATTTTGCGATCCCGGCTAAGAGCAAGGGCACGATGAGAATGGAATCAACTAAAATCAAAGCGGAAAATCTCAATCTCTTTTACGGCGACAAGCAGGCTCTGCGGAATATCAATCTTGCCATTCCTGCATACAAGGTCACCGCTCTGATCGGTCCGTCGGGATGCGGCAAAACTACTTTCCTGCGAACTCTAAACAGAATGAATGATCTTATCGATAATGTACGTATCGAGGGAAGCGTTGTCATCGACGGAACAGACATTTACAAAAAGGGAATTGATGTAGTTGAACTACGTAAAAAAATCGGCATGATTTTTCAGAAATCAAATCCCTTTCCCAAGTCGATTTATGATAACGTAGCATATGGCCCCCGCATAAACGGTATAAGAGATAAAATAGTTCTTGATCAAATCGTAGAACAGAGTCTCCGGCATGCGGCAATATGGGATGAGGTTAAGGACGACCTTAAGAAAAGCGGTCTGGCGCTCTCCGGCGGGCAGCAGCAGCGTCTCTGCATCGCCCGCGCACTTGCCGTTCAGCCCGAGATCCTACTCATGGACGAACCGGCAAGCGCACTTGATCCCATAGCGACCGCCAAAATTGAAGAACTCATTTATGAACTTAAAAAGAACTACACCATCGTCATCGTAACTCATAACATGCAGCAAGCCGCCAGGGTAAGCGATTTCACTGCATTCTTCTATCTTGGCGAGCTAATCGAATATGACGAGACCAAACGTATTTTTACTATACCAAAAGAAAAACGAACGGAAGACTACGTCACCGGTCGTTTCGGATAATAGTCGCATCTAACGAACATACTATGAACAATTTACATGGTGGGCATCATGCAGCGTCATTTTGAACAGGAGCTCGAGAGCCTCAAGATAAACCTCATTAAAATGGGAAGCATTGCAGAAGAATCGGTTCGGCTTTCCATCAAAGCCTTGCTTGATAAGGACAACTCGCTGGCACTCAGAGTTATTGAAAACGAGGAGCGGATCAACTCACTCGAAATCGAAATCGATAACGCCATTGTCGATATCCTTGCACTTCAACAGCCTGTTGCCATCGATTTACGGCTCATCCTGGCTGCACAAAAAATCAATAACGACCTCGAGCGCATCGGCGATCACGCAGTCAATATTGCTGAATCTGTCGCGGCAATTTTGAAAGCAAAGGAAGAGCTTGAACTGATATCCCTCCCCAAAATGACCGAGCTGGCGGAAAAGATGCTGCGCAATTCACTCGACAGCTTCATCCATAATGATCCAAAGCTCAGCATGGCGGTTCTCAAGGATGATGACACCATTGACGAACTCAACCGAGATGTTTTCCGGCGAGTCGTAGCCCGCATGAAGGACAATCAGCGCACAATTGAGACGGGAATGGAATTGATACGTATAAGCAGAAACCTTGAACGGATTGCGGATCTTTCAACAAATATAGCAGAAGAGGTGATATTTATCGCACAGGCACGCATTGTGAAGCACGGGGCAGGCAATAAATAGGAAGGATAATGCGGTTCTATTGCGCTTTCTTCAGCGTGAATTTCACCGTCGTACCCTTATCAACCTGGCTCTCAAGCCAAATCTTTCCGCCGTGCGCCTCGACAACTTCGCGGCAAATCCAGAGTCCGAGTCCGGCCCCCTTTATCCCCCGCGATTGTTCGCTGTCGATTCTTGAAAACTTCTGAAACAGTTTATCGATTTGTTCGGCCGGGATTCCCATCCCCTCGTCGGCTATCGAAATGAGAATCTGTTCTTGTGCCTCTTCACCCACACGAACAATTACTTTGCCCCCTTTCGGAGAATACTTAACTGCATTACTGATGAGATTCTGAACCACCTGCCGAAGCTTTGTCTGATCCCCTTTGATGAATGCGACATTGGGATCAACCGTATATTCGAATATGTGCCTGCTTGAAAACTTAACCATTGAAACGGCATCCTGAATAAGCCGTTCAACATTGATAATTTTGAAGTAGTAGCTCAGCTGGCCCGATTCCAATTTTGTGATGGACAGTGTATCCTCTGCAAGCTGATTGAGCCGGTTTGCCTGATCGACAATGATCTGAAGATATTCCCTGACACGCGGATATGCCTGAACGGCATCGTTCTTAAGAAGAGATTTACCCGCGAGGATGATGCTCGATAGCGGTGACCGGAAATCATGCGAGACGATTCCGAGGAATTCTGATTTCATTCTGTCGAGCTCCGTTAGTTTTATATTGGCTTTCTGCACTTCATCGTAGAGTTTCGCATTCTTGATCGTGATGCCGAGTTGGTCTGCGAGCGTTTCAAGTACTACTGCATCCGTTTCGTCGAATGCATGTAGTCTGGTATCCTCTACATTCAAAACTCCAACAACCTTGCCATCAATCTTTATAGGTGTTGCCAGTTCCGATTTGGTATTGTGGTATTCATATGCGAGGTAGCGGGAATCCTGGAGAACGTCATTGCATAGAACCTTCTCACCGGTCCTGGTAACCCATCCCATAATACCTCGCTCGATGTCCTGACGATAACCGTGAGGGAGAAAATCGATGAAATTTCCCGCATGTGCAACCAGCTCTAGTTCAGAGCTATTTTCTGAAATTAAAAAAATTGTGACATCAAAGTAATTGAAAGTTTTTTGTATTGACGACGCAGCGCCATTAAGCAATTGTTCGAGATGCAGCATAGAAACCATCTGAGCTGTCACATCATTGATAAGCCCAATCTGCGTGATGCGTTTGCGTGCATCCTCAAACACGGTGCTGTTCTTCAGCGACGTCCCTATTGTGTATGCCAGAAGCTGAGCCAGAGCCGCATCCGCATCGCTGTAACTATGTTTGCGAGCTTTTCCGAAAGTCAATGCTCCGATTACTTCACTACCAGCTCTCATCGGGACAACGAGAATCGAGTTGATGCCGAGTTCCTTCAGCTTTGGCTCAATAGTAGGACCTTTACTTGGTAGCGATGCGATATCCCCGATAAATACTGCCTGCTTGCGAATTACCCACCCCGAGATCCCTTCTTCTATCGGAAAATGTCGGTGATCGAGTTCCTGTGTACCCGCAATATTTGAGAAAACGTGAACGTCGTAATGGATTTTGGCAGGGTTCAGGAGACTTGCAAAACAGATGTCGTAATCGAACAAACACCGCAATTCCGACTCAATCACGTTCAGAATATCTTCTTTCGTCCTCTTCGTACCGATCTGATTTATGACCTCATGGAGTGAGTTCATTTTTTTCAGGATGTCCGCATCCGCGGCCAATCGACCCTGTACTTTCCTTTTAACGGATTCAGCCTGCCGTGTCTTGTCGTTCAGCGTTGTACTTTTTTTTGTCACGTTCGCCTCATCGGTTTTTGTTTTACAGCAGTATGATGCACAACTTCACCGAATATAAACGGCTTTTCCCCTTTTATGCGGAGACTTTCCATAATTTTATTACAGCCATTCTCTGCAACTATCATCACAAGACCGATACCCAGATTGAAAACGCGCCGCATGTCGTCTTCGGGAACATTACCGATCTTTTGTATTAATCCGAAAATCGGCGGACGTTCCCACGCTCGCCAATCGATCCTCAGGGAAGAACCTTTTGGAATCACCCGCTTTGTATTCCCGACAATTCCCCCGCCCGTAATGTGAGCGAAAGCGTGTACTGCAGGAAAGGCAGAAACAAGCGTCACCGGTTTTAAATACGATCGGTGTACGGTGAGCAATGCTTCACCCAGACTCATCCCCAAAGCATCAACAAAATCATCGACTTCAGACCGGTCAAATAGTACTGTGCGGGCGAGCGAATACCCGTTTGTGTGAAGGCCCGTTGAGCGGAGGCCGATCAG
>CAYGXH010000010.1:0-19407 GCA_964353675.1 uncultured Chlorobiaceae bacterium | reverse complement strand
GAAAGGTTTCGTAATTGCCGCAGGTGTTCTCCAGCCAATAACCATCCAGAAATACGAGGGTTGGAATGTATGAAATGCATTCTTATCGACGAGGATAATCCTGTGCTGATTTCCAAGGTGCTTGCGGAGATCACGAGCGGTAACAATCCCGCCGATACCGCCGCCAAGAATAACAATTCTTTTACTCTTCACAGGCATAAGAGAATCTACGAAAATCTATACATAAAATCGAGTATTATTAAACCGAACAACACCTGTATCCCGCCATGCACCGGGAGGAGTATCCGGCACCGGACCATTTCGGCGACATGAATGTGAAATCGAATGCCTCCCGGAATAGTTGATTTTTACACCAGACTTTTGTATGATTGAGCAAACCATTGGTAGATTGCTAACTACGAAAGGATCAGTATGAAAATCAAAGAAAAGATGGAAGGGGACATCGCGGTTCTCACGCTAAAGGGAGACCTCATAGGCGAACCGGATACTACAAATATTCGCGATAAGATACACAGTCTGGTAAGCGACGAGGTTAAAAAAGTGATCATCGACATGGGTGATGTTAATTTCGTTAACAGTTCCGGCCTGGGTACGCTAATATCAGCGCTGACGACTCTGAAAAATGTGGACGGCGATCTGCGCCTCGCACAGTTGGGCAAGAGAATACAACAACTGCTGATCATCACACAACTGGTAAAAGTATTTGATATATATGAAACGGTCGATCGCGCCGTCGCGAGTTTTAAGTCGAAAAAGAAATAGAGGGTGATCAATTAAGAAGGATTCGAGAATGAGGCTCTCATCCAAGGCGTTTGATGATGGTAAACTGATCCCGGCAAAGTATGCGCACCAGGGTGTTGCGGGCGGTAAAAATATTTCTCTGCCGTTGGTTTGGAGTAATACCCATCAGGATGTCAAATCGTTCGCACTCTCAATGATCGATCCTCATCCTGTCGCCAAAGATTGGGTACACTGGCTCGTGATAAATATACCCCAAGGTGAGTCGTCAATTGCTGAAGGCGCCTCAGGTAAAAAGATGCCTCCGGGTGTGAAAGAACTTTACAATTCTTACGGTGAGTTGGGCTACGGTGGACCACAACCCCCAAAAGGATCAGGTCCTCACCCCTATATCATCACACTCTATGCGCTCAGTATTGAAAAACTGGATTTAGGTGCAAACACAAGCCTCAATGCCTTCATAAAGGTTCTCGAAGGGAAAATCCTCACCACCGCGGAGATCACGGGAATCTACGAGCGGTAATAAAATTTTTCAATTCCGGTATTCCTCCCAAAATACAATATGCCAATATATGCATGCGGATCCGGGGCGCGCTAAATATTTTAATCTCATCAGACAGGGAAGAGTTCTCTGCCACATGTAACTCGGACTTCAGGATGTCTCAGATTGTATTCGGCAATAGTGTTCCAATGGTCTGATAGAATACTCTTAAGTATAGCTGAAGGAAATGAGTAAGAGCGAAAAAACGAAACGGCGAATATTGTTCTTGTGCGTTGCCAATTCATGCCGCAGTCAGATGGCTGAAGGCCTGGTGCGCCATTTCGCCGGAGATCGGTTTACGGTAGAATCGGCCGGTTACATGGCTACATACGTTCATCCCGATGCGGTCTATGTAATGAATGAGATAGGGATTGATATAAGTAACCAGAGGTCAAAGGCAGTGTCAGAGCTGTACGGCCGGGACTTCGATCTGGTGATTACTGTCTGTTCTGATAACGATGCTTTATGCCCTGTTTGGTATGGTCCCGGCGAACGAGTGACAATAGCTTTCCCTGATCCTGTTATGACGAAAGGTAATCGGGATGCTGTTTTAAAAGAGTTTCGTGCTGTGCGTGATTCAATGAAGGAAAAAATTCTGGGTTATCTTACCGGAACTTCCCATAAATAAGTATTCCATCCGGGGTAACTGCTAAAGGTGTATCCAGTAAGCAATCTTTAGAAGGAACGCATCCTCGCGATTTGGTGCGTTAATCATGTCCCGGAAATCCTGATGAAGTCTAAAAATTCCCGGATTCCCTTCCCCGGTACCATTCCGTGTCCAGACGAGGTACGCTGTGGAACCCGGAAGAAATTCCCACCGGAGAACGACATTGATTCTCAGTGACTTCTCATTAAAATCGGGATTGGTAAATTGAATGTTCCTTTCTCCTGTTCCGTCTGGATCTACGGTATACGTTTCTGCTTCAACATCGTAATCGATCTTCGATACATTTTCGCCGTATGTATTGAAGTTGAATGTTTTTGCTGTAGCCAGTTCTTTAAAACCGTAGTAGTGCCCAACGGATATGAGAGGCTGCATATATAACTGCAGACTGAGCTTCGGAGTGAATGTCCAGTTGAGTCTAATCCCGGCTGAAACTTCTGTCTGATTGAACAAACTAAAAAGATACCTCATACCGTACGTGGCTGTCATTGTCGAGTCGGCGAATTGGTTGCCAGTTGGTACCCATTGGGCGGCAGAATGATTTCTTTCAAAAGCCGGAGAGATTGATAGAGTGATGCCGGGCGATGGTTTCCATTCGATGTCTGTGCCTACCTCAAAACTATAAGATCCTGATTCAACGCGGGATGCATCTATGCCGAATTCAAGTGCGAGAGGTTTACGGTAATCCGTCTCGATTCCGAGGGATACGGAGTAGGAAGGGAGAATCTTCATTAACGGACCACCTCGCGTCGATGTGTTATCGATTCTGTCCCGACTGTGGTAGAATTGACCGTTTATTTCCCAGTAGTTCATGAACTGCGTATTCCAGAAGAAAAAGTAACCATCATCGATTTTGTTTCCGTCATAATCGAAATTTCTGAAGGTTGCGACCTCGAAACTCTTCGATCGGAATGTACCATCAGGTTCATACCAGCGGTATCCGAGGACGATGTGACCGTTAATGATATTTGTCCGATACATGAATCCGAGATCATTTACGTCAAATTCTGGAGAAATGAATCCCACCGCGGTATTAAAAATAAAATTACCCCTTTCTTTGTTAATGGCGAATCTTCCGGCATATCCTGTTATCGATGTCGCTTGTGAATCGACATCAACTGTTCCCACGTCGGGGCGTTGAAAGTAATGGAGCGACGATCGCTGAACCCTTACCATGCGATCCTGATTTCCCGTAATATGGGATCCTGAGAGCCAACCTGTCAGTACATAATCACGGCCGGTATTCAGTGGTAACCAACCATCGATTCCCAGAGCATATGCTCCGCTGTTAAAATACTTACCGAGAATAGGATCGCTGTGCTCACGCATAATCGCTGTTCCCATAAAACCAAGAGCCTGTCGTCCTTCATTGAATTCCTTCAGGCTCCTTACGATATTGTATGAAGCGAAGGGTTCTACAACATCCTCGTACCTTACGCCGAATGAATCGATGACGGCGGCATGCTCTCGCTGAGTGAAGGCGTGGACTGTTCCTATAGACCATCCTTCGGTAATTTTACCGGTAAGCTTTCCCGCCCCGAGGATGGTCGTCGCATCGGGGAAATCAACGAAGCCTTCGTGTTGAATTCTTCCCTGAGGCGGTTTACCGATGCGCCGGCTGTAAAAAAAATCCGGATTTCCGAAATTAAAACCAAAGTTGCTGTTTGCGCCCCCCTGTCCAAAAGAGAAATAATTCATCCCATCTACAAAGAATGGTCTCTTTTCGTCGTAATATGTTTCAAATTGTGTCAGGTTCACAACTGCAGGATCAACTTCAACCTGACCAAAATCAGGATTTACGGCTGCATTTAGTGTTAGATTGCTCCCGATGCCCAATCGCATATCCAAGCCGATATTGCCTTTGGAAGTATTGCCATCATTGAACGGATCGCCTGCTTCAAACTGGTTCGTTGTTGTAAATCCGCCCATCGCGTATGGAAGAAGTTCGATTCGTGGAGGAGGGTGAATATCGTGAATACCGGTGAGGTCGGCGAAATGGGAAACAAAACCACTCTCTTTCTTCGGGACCATAATGTAGTAATCTTCCTCCTTCAGGCGTTCGATAGCACGAACAAAATTAATACCCCATACATATTCGATCTGATCCGGAAATCTCAGCTGGGAAAATGGTATCCTGAATTCTGCCGTCCAACCGTTGTCGTCGATCATCGTACCCACGTCCCATACACCGTCCCATGTGTTATCGTCCCATGAATCATTGAATAAAATGCCATCCATAATCGAAGCACTGGGGTATGCGATGAAGAAGAAAGCATTGCGTCGATCGTGATAGGAATCTACAGCAATACCAAACCAGTCTGAACTCAGTTCGGCGTCCCTGCGGCCAATCCTGCTGATAATTGAGTCGGGGTGATCATCGTGCATCCGTGCGGCAACATAGAGCGCCTCGTCGTCGTACGCTACCCATACGGTTGTCGGATAGTTTGGGCGAGCGCCTTCGATAGGATCCCGTTGAGTAAACTCGTTCGTGCCGGGTCGTTGCCACTCTGGTTCGTTTAATTTACCATCGATTGTTATGTGGTCCGAAGCACGGATTGCCTCCGTACGCGGCCTACTGACCTTTACCGAGTCGCTATGGATTCCGTATCCAAGATGTGGTACAAGGAACAGTATCAGCAGAAGAAGATGTCGCAAGTGACCGTCCTTTGTTGTGAAAAAGTGAAAACAAATCATTTATACGAAAAATGGGCTGGATTGTTGCGCATTTCTGTCCGTAGAGGGTAGTGAGCGGGTGGATGAAAACTACTTTGGGTATTTGCATTTTTGAAAAAAAATATTCATATTTTCAAACCAACAAAAGGAAAATAAAACTTTTCTCAACAATCGGCGTCCAAATGCGATGTCAATAATAGCAACGGATTTAGCGAAATTCTACGGTGATTCTAAAGCCGTAGATTATATATCTTTTGAGGTGCATTCGGGGGAAATTTTGGGATTTCTTGGCCCGAACGGTGCAGGCAAAACGACGACAATGCGCATTATAACCAGCTATCTTTCTCCAAACCGCGGTACAGTAAGTGTCGAAGGGCACGATGTTCAGAGAGATTCCCTTTCCGTGAGGAAACTCATCGGTTACCTGCCCGAGCAAAATCCGCTTTATTCCGATATGAACGTTATTGAATATCTCGATTACACCGCCAAACTCCAGGGAGTTGTGAAACCGCTCATCCCCCGGCGTATAAAGGACATGGTTGAGGGGTGCGGACTTGGGGAGATGAAGCATAAAGATATCGGCCAGCTCTCAAAGGGATACCGACAGAGAGTGGGCCTTGCCGCCGCAATGATCCATGATCCGAAGGTTCTTATCCTTGACGAACCGACGAGCGGACTCGATCCAAACCAGATCGTTGAAATTCGAAGTCTCATAAAGGAACTCGGCAAACAGAAAACTGTTATTCTCTCGACCCACATTCTCTCCGAGGTTCAGGCAGCTTGCAACAGGGTAATAATTATCAACCGTGGGAAAATTGTGGCAGACGGACCTATAGAGGATCTTCAGAGGAGTCTCCATGGCGGCGAAAAGATACTCATGGAAGTGGAAATTCCCACCGTTCAATCATTTGATATGGTATCGCTGCAGGTAAAAGCCATACCGGCGGTCGAAACGGTATCATTGATAGATGAACGTAATGGAACAAAAAAGTTAAGCGTTGAGACCTCGAGTGCCGTCGATGTCCGGAGAGATCTCTTCACCCTGTGTCTAAATAAAGGGTGGACACTTCTTGAGATGCACCGGGTACAGACAAGTCTCGAAGACATTTTCCGACAACTAACATCCGATTCAGCAAAATGAATTTCACAAACATTCGAAACATATTTACGAAAGAGCTTCGCTCTTTCTTCAATTCACCCGTCGCGTACATCGTAATCGTGGTGTACCTTGTAATTCTGGGTTGGTTTTTCGTCAGTAATCTCTTCATAAACAACATCTCAACGTTGCGGACTGTCTTTGAGATGACGCCGTTTCTGCTTCTCTTCTTCGCGCCGGCGATGACAATGAGACTCATTTCCGAGGAAAAGAAAGCGGGCACACTGGAATTGCTGATGACAAAGCCGATACGGGAGAGTGAAATCGTGACTGCGAAGTTTCTCGCATCCCTGGCGCTCTATTTTTTCACTCTTCTTCCGACAATCTGTTATTACCTCACAGTCGTCCTCATCGGAGAGCTCGATACAGGTGCGGTAATTGGCGGGTACATCGGCCTCCTTTTCGTTGGGGGGGTTTTCCTCGCGATCAGCGTGTTCGGTTCAGCCCTCACCGAGAATCAGGTCGTTGCATTTATCGTAAGTCTATTCATTGTCTTTGCGTTATTCATGCTCGATAAAATTCTTTTCTACCTCCCGACATCAGTCGCGAGTATACTCGAGTACATCAGTATCGACTATCACTTTGGAAATATTGCGCGGGGCGTTATCGACACCCGTGACGTCATATACTATTTTTCAATGATTGGTTTCTCTCTGCTTCTGGCGACCAATGTTCTCCAACGTCGTCGCTGGGCATGATGGAGCGAATGGCCATATGAACAAACAACCTATTTTTATCAAGACATTACTCATTCTGAGTATTCTGGTTCTCGTCAATATTCTCGGACAGCGATTTTTCTACAGATTTGACCTGACGGGAAACAGAATGTTCACACTCTCCGAAGCGAGTAAAAATCTCGTTAAATCTCTGGATGATAAATTTACCGTCAAAGCGTATTTCACATCAGACTTACCGCCGGAGTATGCTAATAATCGGCGTGAACTGAGGGATTTGCTCGATGAGTACCGTGCCTATGCGGGGGGTAATTTCCAATACGAATTTATCGATCCGGGAAAGAAGGAGGAACTCGAGCAGGAGTCACAGAAATATGGAATTCCTCCGGTACAGGTACAGGTTCTGAAAGAGGATAAGCTCCAGATCGAAAAGGCATATATGGGAATGGTATTTCTCTTCGGCGATAAGCAGGAGCGGGTACCGGTCATACAGTCAACATCCAATCTCGAATATGAAATCAGTTCCGCTGTGAAAAAAATGACGTCAGCCGAGCTGAAAAAAATTGGTTTTCTCACAGGGCACGGCGAGCCGCCGCTGGAGCAGCTGAGTCGATTACAGGAAATCCTATCGAAGCAGTACCAGGTTACCACAGTCGATTTTGCCAACGGTAATCCTGTCCCTTCAGACATCGCAGTTCTCATGATTGCCGCTCCCGTTCAACCGTTTAAGAGCTGGGAAAAATACCTTATAGACCAGTTCCTCATGAAGGGTGGAAAGGCCGCATTTCTTATAAATAAAGTGAATGCGAACCTGCAAAACCAGTTCGGACAGCCTGTGAATGTTGAAATCGATGATCTGCTTGAGTCTTATGGAATCAGAATTAATACCGATCTGGTTCGGGACATAAGTTGTGCGTACGTTATGGTCGATCAGCAGGCAGGTTTCATGGTTCTTCGAAATCAGATTCCGTTTTACTATTTACCGCGGGCAGCCGAATTCATGCAAACCAGCCCGATCGTCAAGGATCTGAGTTCCGTTGTCTTTTACTTCGCAAGTTCGATTGATACGAGTCTCGCACGACCGAAGGGTTTAAATGCAAACGTCCTGGTAAAGTCGTCTGCGCGCAGCGGACGGCAGGAAAACGTATTCGTGATCAGTCCGACGATGCAGGTAACTAAAGAGATGTTCGCGGAATCCGGGATACCGCTGGTAGTTTCTGTCGAAGGAGCATTCCCGAGTGCGTTCGGAAACAAACCGATCAATGTCGATACGTCGTTCAAGGGAACACTGGATTCCGCTAACCGTCAGGTGATCGGCAAAGTTTCAAAGGTCATTGTCGTGGGAGACGGTGATTTTATTCAGGATCAATATTCCGGCGGGAACCGTGATAATTTCTTCCTCGCTAGCAATTTTATCGATTGGCTGGCTGATGATATCGGATTGGCGGAGATTCGCAGCCGGGAAAGCGGGAACAAACCGTTGGAGGAAGTTAGCGAGGGAACGAAAACATGGGCAAAAGTTGTGAATCTCGGTTTTCCTCCGCTGATAGTGATCATCATTGGAATTATCCGGTGGCGCATCCGCATCGCACTCCGTAAACGCATAGAAACAAGAGGATACTAGACAGGAGGGGAGTAAACTATGAATAGAAACTTAAAACTCCTTATACCATTTATTGCTATTGTAGCAGTTATCGTCTACATAATATTATCGCCGGAAGACGAGCGTCAGGCGAGTGACGAATCTCCAATGCCGGAACTTTCCATTGATTCTGGCTCTGTCGTGAAAATAGAAATACGGCAACCAGGTAAGTCTGTTATTCTCGAAAACGTCGGTGGGACGTGGAGTCTTACCTATCCTATTCTCTTCCAGGCGGATCCTATGGCTGTCGCTCAACTCCTTCACGGATTTTCTAAATTCAAAGTTGGCAGTCTCATATCAACAAATCCTGAAAAACAACCGATGTTTCAGGTTGATTCAAGCGGTACAGGGATCACGTTTACCGACCGGAATGGGAATGCAACAGCTCTAATTATCGGTAAGATGGGGCCGTCATTTTCTGAGGTCTACTTCAGACTGCCAGACTCCAAGAATGTTTATCTGGGGGATGGAATAGACAATTGGACCATCAACAAGAATCTGAAGGATTGGAGAAATAAAACGATCGTTCAGACCGGGACCGAGGCAATCAGACAGATAGTATATACTGTGGGATCGAGGAGCCATACCGTAATCAAAGATACAAGCGGGTGGATAGCAGGTGGGAAGATAGTAGAGTCCTCAGAAGTCAAACCCTTGTTAAACAGTATTGCTAATTTACGTGCCGATGACTTCATTGATTCAAGTCTTGAGTTCTCTCAGAAGCCAATTATCATGGATATTAACGCTGCGGAGGACGTTACTCTGTCTATCTATCCCAATTTACCGGATTCAACAAGATACTTCATTAAAACATCGAAAAGCCCTCAGATCTATATGGTAAGTAAATGGTCAGTCGGCGAACTTCTCAAACCTCTGGAAAAGAGCGGGATGATTCAGCGACCGATTCGTCAGGTCACTGAAGAGCGAAGGGAGAAGCCGGTTATCGAGCCGGCCGAGGAAATAAAAGTACCACCGGTCAAAGCTTTCGAGGAAGAAAAAAAGCCCGTCAACAGGCCTGTCTCAAAACCGGTCTCAAAAATTCTAAGCCGGAGACAACAGAAAGAAAAAGATACTTCATCTGCTGTGCAAAAACCCGCTGCGGCATCCGAAAAACCTCAGGAGCAAAAACCGCAACCGGCTCCGACAATACAACAACCGATTCCCGATGAGGAAGGAGATTTGATTGTACATACTGTCCGCCGAGGCGAGACGATGACATCAGTAGCCAAGAAGTACAACGTTACACCCGAACAGATTATCCGCTGGAATATCCTCAAATCCATTTCGGTGAAGCCCGGACAAGAACTCTACATCTACGTCAAGAAATAAGACCATACCCGGCTGATGCCGTGTCCGAACGTGAGCCATATTTTTTAAAATGAATCAGCGGTACGCGATGGTGTGCACTTTCCATCGGTTCCACTCGATTGCTTCATCAACCGCACGGTGCGGTGTCAGATAAAACGCGAGAAATTTATACATTGAATCGATCGGTATTTCCAGCACCTTCGAATTTTCGGGGATATCGCCTGGGTTCATAGGGAGTTCAGGCAGATGGTTAACCGATTCAGAAAGCAGAAGGACGATGGGGTGTGATATGACGAGGTTTACTTTCCGGTCGAGGAGATAGGTGAAAGGTGATATGAGTTGATGACCGGGCGTTGTTCCAACGACGTATCCCTTCCGGGCAATCCACTTATCGTTTATTCCGTACATGTCTATCGCCGGTAACCCTGAATAATATGGAATTGCTCCGGCCGCGGTTGTTGCAATGGTGACATTTTCGTCATGAAAAACCTTTCCCAGAATTTTTCCTATTCCGCTCCAGTTCTGATCCCTGCTAATGATATGCTCATGCAGGTGCCTTACCGGTTCGATTCTGTCTTCGGGATCAAGAGTAAAAGTTCGTATGTGGTATACAGATCCGATCAGAATGAGGCTGATGAGAGCAATTCGTAAGCCGACAGACCGGATGAAACCGAAGATAAGCCAGCTGAAAAGGATGAACAGCATTGGAAGGATAGGAACGAGAAAACGAAATTCGATGAAATCGCCTCCGATTTTAATGATATAGAGCATCCACGCTAAAATTATAGTCACTAACACATGGAGATGCATCAATTCCCGCCGAAACAGTTTCTTAATTGCAAAGAAAAAAAGAAACCAGAAAGGGACCAGAAGGTAGGATGTAAAAAAATGGTAGATGTAGTGAACACCGCGCTCTGGAGAAGTCATGCCGCTTACTTTTATGTAGTATGTATTAGGCATAATGTCCCCGTAGTAAAACCACTTCCATAGAAACCATGTAGCAATGATAGTCGTAAAGGGCAGCATTAGTATGGCAGACTTTCTGATTATTTCTGCTAACTTTTGTTCATCCCTCTGTATGTGGTATAACGTAACGCCTAGAATTACCACGCACATGATGGCTGAATCTAACCTCGTCAGGAGCGCGAGTGTCATGGTGATAGACAGACTGAGGAGTCGTCGTACCGACCAGGAGTGAAGTTTTACACCATGAAGGCAGTAATAACTGCCCACGACGAACAATGCAGTTTGCATTTGGGTCTCCATTCCGCCGGTCGCAAATGAGAAGAACGTATAGTTCGTGCCGAGCAGAATGACCGTCAGAAGTGATACGGTCGGAGACTCGAAGATGATCATACCTAACTTGAATGTAAAGATGAGTGAAACGGCGAAGAATATGATGCCGAGGAGTGTTGAAAATATTATTGGGTCGATACCAATATACATGCCGCCGCTGATGAGGAGCGTCCAGAGAAAATTTGTGTATCCTTCAAGTCGTTCTCCGGCATTCCAGACGAGTCCCTTTCCCTCTGCCAGGTTATAAGCGTACCGAAAGGATATAAAAGCATCATCCTGAACGAATCGATGCACCCAGGCAAGACAGATCAAAGCCATAACGACCACCGCCGTTATGAAAAAGATCCTCTCTCTGATAATAAGGGATATCTGCCGCATCATGACAAAATCCTCTTAATATCTGGCTTCAGATAATATTAATGGTATGTTATATTTCACCCATCCCTCGTACCAGCTTCTGTGTCAGCGGATTATATTGTATAAAAATGATTTTTCAATGTCAATAGATTTAATAATTATTTTATAATCGTAAATTTCAGTATTTTCAACGGCTTTCAGCATTGTGCAAATTAATCGGGATAACACTCTCAAGAGCCGACGGAGGGGAATGGAGTGGATACCATCTTTTGCGGGGTAAGCTTAATATTTCTATTGAAAGCAACGGAGAAAACACCTATATTCTCAAGATTGGAATCTTTATAAAAGGTGAATATGATGCAACATACCGATCGTGATGCCCTCTTGGATACTCAAGTCGACCTCATCCTCAAAACACAGCAGGATGTCTGGCGGGTATTCCGCGTTATGGCGGAATTTGTTGAAGGATTCGCCACATTGTCGAAATTAGGGCCATGTGTGTCAATTTTCGGTTCCGCGCGGATCGGATCCGGAACACCATACTACCGACTGGCAAAATCGGTGGCAAAGGAGTTCGTTCGGGCAGGCTACGGTATCATATCCGGAGGCGGACCGGGAGTTATGGAAGCAGCAAACCGTGGCGCTCGTGAAGCTGCCGGTACATCTGTTGGTATGAATATCGACCTACCGTTTGAACAAAAGGCGAATCCTTACATCGATGCTGATAAGTTGATTACCTTCAAACATTTCTATGTTCGGAAGGTGATGTTTGTCAAGTATGCTCAGGGTTTCATAGTTATGCCCGGAGGATTCGGAACACTCGATGAGTTCTTCGAATCTTTAACGCTTATACAAACCCGGAAGATACATCCTTTTCCCGTCGTTCTTATGGGGAGTGAATACTGGAAAGGCCTTATTGAATGGATGAAAAAGCAGGCGCTTACGGAGGGGATGATCTCAAAATCAGATCTAGAATTATTTTCAATAACCGATGATCCGAAACACGCAGTGGGAATTGTTAAGAGATTTTACCGGAAGGAAGAGCATGGTCCTAATTTCTGATGTTTTCAATCAGCGCTTGCTGATGGAGAATATCCAGCGATGTCGCTGAATCCCTGGAGAAAAATCCGCCAATCGTTTGAATTAAAAAATCCCTGGTGGACGTACCGCAGAGATGACGTACTTCTGCCGACCGGGAAGGAGGGTGAATACCATTTTGTCCATGTAAACGGTTCAAGCATGGTAATCCCCCTCATGAATGACAGTCGGATGGTGATGGTCAACCAGTATCGGTATCTCGCATCCAGAGAGAGTCTTGAGTTTCCATGTGGAAGCGTTAAGGACGGCGCAACACATGAACAAACGGCTTTAACGGAGCTCTCTGAAGAGACCGGTTTTCAGGCAGGAGAGCTCAAATGTGTCGCAGAGTTTAATCCCTACAATGGCATCACGGACGAACTCTGCAGGGTTTTTATTGCCCGACAGTTGACGCCGGTCGTCGCAGAGCCGGATGATACGGAAGAATTCCAGCGTGTCATTCTATCTTATGACGAGCTTGAAAGAAAAATTAAAGCTGGAGAGATCTGGGACGGAATGACGCTTGCTGCATGGGAAATTGTGCGGGACAAGTTCCACTACACTTCTGAAGAAACCACCGGTTTACCATAAATCTAGCGAAAGAAACCCAATCCAGATGGTAATTAGACACCTTTTCAGTCATCTTCTCTTCTTGGTTCTGATTCTTGCAAACGCTGGAATACTTTCCGGCCAACCCGTTCGGATCGGAGCCGAAATCTTGATTGAAAAATATCTGGATTCCCTTTCCGGTAAGCGTGTCGGTCTTATCTGCAATCACACCTCCGTTCTCCCCAACGGGATTCATCTCGTTGACACCCTCTTGCGAAGGGGGGTGAATGTTACCTCACTCTTTGCGCCTGAACATGGGATTCGTGGCAGCGTTCCCCGCGGAGAAACAATCGGGGATTCCATCGACTCCAAAACCGGATTGAGGATTTATTCGCTGTACGGGGGTGTGAAAAAACCTACGAGAATGATGCTATACGACCTCGACGTCCTCATTTTCGACATGCAGGATGTTGGAGCACGGTTCTACACATATGCGAGCACGATGGCTTATTGTATGATGGCTGCGGGTGAACACGGTAAAAAATTTTTCGTACTGGATCGTCCTAACCCGATCAACGGTGTCGCGATGGAGGGACCGGCTCTCGATCTCACGCTAATTTCTTTTCTCGGCATATTCCCGACTCCTGTACGTCATGGAATGACCCTTGGCGAACTCGCGGCGATGGCCATCGGAGAAGGCTACCTCAATCCTTCAACTGTAGACTTGACGGTTGTTGCAATGGAAAACTGGAAGAGATCGATGTGGTATGATGAGACAGGGTTGCCCTGGATTGCGCCGTCACCCAACATGCGAACTCTTTCAACTGCCACTGTCTATCCCGGTACATGTCTTTTTGAAGCGACCAATATTTCGGAAGGGAGGGGGACACCTAAACCTTTTGAATACGTAGGAGCGCCGCGGATTGACGGCCGGTTGCTTTCAAAGAAGTTAAACAGTCTCAAACTGCCCGGGGTAAATTTTTCGCCCGCTGAGTTTACACCTGCGGCTGATCCGAAAAAGGAGAAGGCGCCAAAATATGAGGGGAAACATTGTAAAGGGGTTTACATTCAGGTCACCGACAGAAACAAGTACCAGCCAGTCCTCACCGGAATCATGATGGTGAAAGTAATACGGGAACTCTATCCGAAGAAGTTTCAGCTCCGAAGGGGATTATTCAATCATCTGGTAGGCGACGAATCGGTTACCGATCGGTTGGAGAGTGGTAAATTTAGTCAAGGAAGTCTGGACCCCTATAAAAATCAGATTATTGAATTTGAGAAAATCAGGTCGAAATATCTTCTCTACTGAAAGCTTATCCAAATTCATTGACATTTTACGAATTTTTCGTTATATTTTCAGGCATTTATTTGAAATAAGCGGCGATATCAATGCCTCCAGAAAATGTCCGTGAACATAAACGGAAGAACCGGTACACGTTTATCGTAGTTTCCGATGCGAAATCCGGCGGTACACGAACATTTTCAATGCCGCGCTGGAGTTTTTTTAGTACTCTTGTTTCAATTGTTGTAATAATTGCAGCATTCGTTGTCGCGATAATAGTGTACACTCCAATCGGAGCCCAGCTGCCGATATCGCACACAGAATTGTCACAGATGTATGGAAAGCGGATCGTTGATCTTCAGAAGCAGCTTCGATCGCTCATCCGTGAAGTTGATAATCTTAAAGTATACAATTTTCACTTACGGAATGTACTCGGAGAGCGGGTGGAAAATAAGTTCACCACAAACCGAGACAGCTCCGACACATTAACCTCGGCTGAGGAAACAGCCCTGTTACTGGCAGCAGCGGATAGTTCTATAGAAATGCTTCCGGAGGATGATGTTGAATTCAATGCAAGAAATCCTGTAGTCGGAACCGGTAATCAGCAACCTGCCGGAGTGATGCAGGTCTCTCACGTTCCGAGTGTTCCCCTCATGATGCCTTTGAGTGGTTATGAGTCCCGCAGTTATTCCGCCGAGGATTTCCACTACGGCATAGATTATGCGGGCAAGCCGGGAGCACCTGTGATGGCAGCCGCGGATGGGATTGTGGTATTTTCTGACTGGACGTACGATGACGGATACACGTTGATGATAGCCCATACGTTAGGATTTATGACTGTTTACAAGCACAATCAGACGCTCCTCAAACGCGGCGGGGATAGCGTGAAACGGGGTGAACCTGTAGCGCTTCTTGGTAACACCGGTATTAAAAGTTATGGGCCGCATCTGCATTTTGAAGTTTGGAAAGATGGAATTATACAAAACCCTAAACACTATCTATTAAACACAAATTAGGAGGTTCTCCATGGCAATAAAACCTGAAACCGGCAGTGAAATAAACCTGATTGCTACGGGAACTATTTTTGAGGGAAAAATCAAAACGCCCGGAAGTATTCGTGTTGATGGAAAGATTGTGGGTGAGGTGACCGCGGCACAGAATGTCTCTGTCGGCAATTCCGGCGAGCTTGACGGAAATATCTCCGCGAAAAATATCACGATCGGCGGAAAGATCAAAGGGATGGTTATCGCTCAGGAGAAACTGGTACTGGAGACCAAGGCGTTCGTCAGAGGTGATATCCGTGCTGCGAAGCTGGTAATCGACGAAGGTGCCGTCTTCGACGGTAAGTGTTCGATGGCTGAAACGAAGCCGATGCCAAACCTCGTCGAACTGAAACCGGAAGCGCGCGGAGCACAGGAGCGGTAGCGTTTTGATGGAGAATCCGAAGGATGACAGAGAGCATTCGGGATTCTCGATTTATGGAAATGCTCTGCGTTCAGCTGGACCAATATTTGGTTCCGGAATTCAGCTCGCGGCGACCGTCGTCCTGATGTTTTTCATCGGACGATGGCTCGATCGTCAATTCGGAACTGATCCGTGGCTCATGCTCGTCGGTATATTCTTCGGTCTTGGAGCCGGGTTGTATAATTTTGTGAAAATCGTTCAGAGAGTCGACAAGAAAAAGACTGAAGTTTAAGTATAACGGCGTTATGAAAATCCATTGGTCATTTCCAATTCAGATTCTCCTCACTCTTCTCATTGTAGGAAGCATTGGGTCTGTTCCCCTTTTGCGGTATGGAACACTAGAAATGATCGAAAGTGCGATTGCAGGGGCGCTTCTCGCCACCATCAATGTTCTCCTGGGGTATGCAGCCATTGCATATGCTTTTGATAAATCAACGACCACATTTTTCAAGGTAGTCGTCGGGGGGATGGGTATCCGGCTTCTACTGCTGGCGCTCGCTCTTGTTGTTGCCATTAAGGCTTTCGAACTGAACGTAGTCGCTCTCGTGGGGGCTATGGGAGTTTTTTACGCCATCTATTTGATACTTGAGATCTTGTATATTCAAAAGAAAGTAAACAGCAAACACCAGTCGTCTTAGAATGTTTTCCGAACCGTTAGATACTGCGTCAGCCGTGATGCATGGTACAGATACTCTCAAGAGTGCAACGATGGCAATTGAGCATGGAGGTAAAAGCGATAACCTCTTTACCGGTTTATTGCATCATATCTACGATTCCCATGAAATCGATATTCCATTTATTGGTCAGGTACACCTTCCGCAATTTGAACCGGTCAATATTGGTGGATTGCAGGTAGATCTTTCTCCAACGAAACATCTTGTATTCCTCTGGATTGCCGCTGTCATACTCATCACAATCGCTGTAATTGCTGCTCAGAGTAACCGCAGGCAGCGATTTCCTCGCGGATTAGGTAATCTGGTGGAAATATTCATCGTCTTCATCCGGGACGATATCGTTCTGCCCAATATGGGGCCAGGCGGTGTGAGGTACATGCCCTACCTCCTTACGACATTTTTCTTCATCCTCATTATGAATCTGGCAGGACTGGTGCCGTACGGATCAACCGCAACAGGAAATGTGAGCGTGACAGGCGGACTTGCAATGATCGCGTTCATCATGATTCAGGTTTCAGCTATCCGTGCACAGGGATTGATAAGTTATCTCAAACACCTGACGGGGGGCGTTCACTGGCTCCTCTGGCCGATTATGATACCGATAGAAATCTTAGGGCTTTTCACTAAACCGTTCGCTCTCATGATTCGTTTGTTCGCCAACATGATGGGAGGGCACATCGTCATCGTTTCATTATTTGGTCTGATTTTTATTTTTCAGTCGTGGTTCATCGCTCCAATCCCGGTTTTGTTCGTTCTTGGTATTAATCTTCTTGAACTCTTCGTAGCTTTCCTCCAGGCATATATATTCACAATGCTGACATCCCTTTTCATGGGTCTGGGTATGGAGGCGGCGCACGCAGAGGATACTGACTCTGAACACGAGCATTAATTGAAAATCATATACTAACAATCTATTTAGAGGAGATTCATCATGGAAGCAAATTCATTAGGATATCTTGCCGCGGGAATAGGCGCCGCATTGACCGTCATCGGTGCAGGTCTTGGAATCGGTAAGCTTGCCGCGGCTGCAATGGAAGCTAGCGGCCGGCAGCCTGAAGTAGCAGGACAGGTACGGACATCGATGCTTATCGCTGCAGCACTGATTGAGGGCGCCACATTTTTTGCGCTTGCTATCTGTATCATTCTCGCAACAAAATAACGGATGGAAGTATGTTAAATCCGAATCCCGGTTTAATCATCTGGACAATCGTTACCTTCGTACTGCTCCTTCTCATTCTCAGGAAGGTCGCGTGGAAACCCCTTCTCGAAATTCTATTCAAGCGGGAAGAATCGGTAAAAAGTGCACTCGATAAAGCCGAAAAGGCACAGAGTGACGCCGAAAGAATTTTCCGGGAAAATCAAAAAGCGCTCGAACGAGCGAGCGTTGAGGGGCAGAAAATTTTGAACGAGAGTCGGATCTTCGCCGAAAAATTAAAAGACGATATTATCGATAAAGCAAACCAGCAGTCTAGAAAAATGCTCGATGCTGCGAAGGAAGAAATTGTCAGGGATACGGAAGCCGCTATGTTTCAGCTTCGGTCCGAAATTGCAACAATTGCGATAGGTGCGGCGGGCAAGATTATCGATGAGACGCTCGATGAGAATAAACACAGGAGACTCGTCGATTCGTACATGAAGGAACTTCCTAGAAACTGAAACCGATGATTAACGTACGTGCTGCGCAAAGGTATGCCTTGGCAATCTTCCGGGTTGCAGAAGAGCAAAATATTATCGATATCATCAGTCGGGACTTTGAACTAATCCATAGGGCAATCCGCGAATCACATGATTTTTTCCTCTTCATCAAGTCGCCTATTATAAATACAGAGAGGAAGAAACACGTTTTCGCAATCCTGTTTGAGGGAAAAATTGCCGACCTTACTCTAAGGTTCATCATTCTCCTGACAATGAAGAATCGGGAGGGCCTCCTGAACGATATCATACAGCAGTATGAGGTACTCCGGGACCGGCAGCGCGGTATACTGAACATCACGGTGCAGACTGCTGTTAGACTTACATCTGAACAGGAGAAGGATTTCGCGCGTCGGTTAGGGGATACAACAGGGAAAAATGTCAGAATGACATTTGCTGTCGATCCTGCTCTCCGTGGCGGATTTACCGTTCAGTATAACGATACAGTGGTGGATGCAAGTGTCCGGCATCAGCTTGATCTTCTGAAGCTTAGACTCACGGAAAAAGTATCTTAAAGTGTAAAACATAAATTTATAATTACAAGGGAATATTGAATGGCAGATGTAAGACCTGATGAAGTATCCGCAATTTTGCGTAAACAGCTTTCCGGCTTTGAAAAAGAAGTAGATATATATGATGTCGGTACCGTCCTTCAGGTTGGAGACGGAATTGCACGCGTATACGGACTTTCAAAAGTTATGGCAAGCGAATTGGTAGAATTCCCGCACGGCGTATTCGGAATGGTACTGAATCTCGAAGAGGATAACGTCGGATGTATCCTGTTCGGGGAAAGTACGCAAATCAAAGAAGGCGATAGCGTCAAACGAACGGGCCGGGTCGTTTCAATGCCCGTCGGTGAGGCAATGCTCGGCCGTGTCATCAACCCTCTGGGTCAGCCAATTGATGAGCGGGGTCCTGTTCATACAGATAAATTTCTCCCGATCGAACGGAAAGCGCTTGGTGTCATCCAGCGCCAGCCCGTAAAGGAACCCCTACAAACCGGATTAAAAGCGGTCGATGCGATGATCCCAATCGGCCGGGGTCAGCGCGAATTGATCATCGGAGACCGACAGACCGGTAAAACTGCGATTGCGATTGATGCAATCATAAATCAGAAAATTACTCATACCGAAGAAGCGAAGCGCTTGGGGGTAAAACCTCTCTTCTGTATTTACGTTGCAATCGGCCAGAAAGGTTCCACAATCGCTCAGGTCGTCGCACGGTTGGAGGAGGAGGGAGCGATGGACTATACGACGGTCATTGCGGCAACAGCGAGCGATCCATCACCGATGCAATTTATCGCACCCTACGCGGGAGCGACACTGGGTGAATTCTTCCGTGACAGCGGGAGACATGCTCTCGTCATTTACGATGATCTTTCCAAGCACGCGCAGGCATACAGACAGGTTTCTCTTCTTCTGCGGCGCCCTCCCGGTCGTGAAGCCTATCCCGGCGATGTCTTTTACCTTCATTCACGACTGCTCGAACGGGCTTCAAAGCTCAGCGAGGGTCTAGGCGGAGGCAGTCTGACAGCGCTTCCCGTTATCGAAACGCAGGCAAACGACGTTTCGGCATACATCCCGACGAATGTAATTTCAATGACCGACGGACAGATTTACC
>CAYGXH010000009.1:9249-20333 GCA_964353675.1 uncultured Chlorobiaceae bacterium | reverse complement strand
CCCTCCAACACATAGTTACTCACACGGTATCCCTCAAACAGGAACAATATCGTTCCCTTCACCATAGAATGATTTCTCTGAATCCTGAATCTGTTTTAAAAAGGGGATACGCAATTGTTTACCGAGATGGTGCTGTTATCGACAGGGTAAAAAAGTTACAGCCGCGGGATAATATAAACCTACATTTTCATGACGGAGATACGCCTGCTGAAATTAAAAAGGGCGGCTCATGAAAAAAAATAAGAATGCGGATTGGTCTTTAGAAGCCTCTATGAAGCGACTTGATGATATCGTTGAAAAACTCGAAAGCGGCGAGGTATCGCTAGACAATGCAATGAATTTATACGAAGAGGGTATGATTATTTCAAAACAGTGCATGGAGAAGCTGTCACAGGCCGAATTAAAGCTGAAGCAAATCCGCAAGGATATGGATGGAACTTTAAAGCTCTCCGATGGAATCGATGAACAGTGAAAATAAGGAGGGGGGATTATATCCAATCCTCTCGCAAGTAAACATACCGGAAGACCTTCGCAAATTGAAGGTGCCGGAGCTGAAGAATTTATGCGATGAAATTCGTGAGTTCATCGTCGATACCATATCCCATACCGGCGGTCATCTCGGAGCAGGTCTCGGAGCCGTGGAGCTTGCCGTTGCCTTACACTATGTATTCAATACACCGATTGACAAACTAATCTGGGATGTGGGGCATCAGGCATACCCGCACAAAGTGATAACCGGTCGCAAACAAGTTTTTCATACTCTCCGTCAGCTTGGAGGCATAAGCGGCTTTCTCAAGCGTACGGAGAGTGAATACGATACCTTTGGCGCAGGTCACGCGAGCACAGCGATATCGGCAGCTCTCGGGATCGCCGCCGCGCGGGATCTCGCCGCAGAGAAGTACCGTGTCGTTGCTGTTGTGGGCGACGGAGCAATGACAGGCGGCATGGCGTACGAAGCAATGAATAATGCGGGGTTGCAGAAACGTAACCTCATCGTCGTGCTCAACGATAACAACATGTCCATAGGACCAAATGCATGGGCAGTGTCAAATTATTTCACGGAACTAATCGCGAATCCATCCTACAACAGATTTAAAGCAAATGTATGGGATCTGACCGGGAAGCTCGATACACTGGGTGATAGGATTCGACGGCTTGCCTCACGTGTTGAAGAAGGAATTAAAGTCGTTGTCACACCGGGTATTCTCTTCGAAGCTCTGGGTTTTCGGTACTTCGGACCGATCAACGGCCACAATCTTAACCAGCTTATAAAGATATTTACAGAAATTAAAGATTTTTCAGGTCCCATCCTCGTTCACATTATTACGCGAAAGGGCAAGGGATACAAACCTGCGGAGGAGGATCAGCAGGCCCTCCACGGTGTCACACCGTTCGATAAAGTAACCGGACTCTCGGCGAAGAAGGAGGGAGGAATACCAACCTACACCGAGGTATTCGGGGAAACACTCGTGCATCTGGCAAAGGAGAACCGGAAAATCATCGGTATTACAGCGGCAATGCCCGAAGGAACTGGCCTGGATAAACTACAGAAGGAAATCCCGGATCGATTCTTCGATGTTGGCATTGCAGAACAGCACGCGGTAACCTTCGCCGCCGGACTGGCATCAACGGGGTATTTGCCTGTTGTCGCCATTTATTCAACATTCCTCCAGAGAGCATTTGACCAGATAGTACACGATGTATCTCTTCAGAAACTACATGTCGTATTCTGCATCGACCGAGGGGGACTCGTAGGTTCGGACGGACCGACACACCATGGTGTCCTCGATCTGACGTACCTCCGGGTAATTCCTGACATCGTGATCATGTCCCCGAAGGACGAAGAAGAACTAAGGCATATGTTCTACACTGCCATGAATAATGTAGCGGGTCCCGTGGCTCTGCGATTTCCGCGGAGTAACGGTGTCGGGGTAAAAAGGAGTGAGGATTATAAGATAATGACGATAGGTGAGGCGGAAATAATGCGTTCGGGGAAAGATATTGCTATACTCGCTATTGGAAATATGGTATATCCATCTATGAAAGCCGCCGATGAACTCGTTAAAAAAGGGATCGACGCGGAAGTGGTTAATATGAGATTTGTAAAACCGCTCGACGAAAAACTACTTTTGAACATATGTGACCGGTTCCGTCACATTCTCACTGTCGAGGATCACTCTATTGTTGGCGGTTTCGGCAGCGCCATCACTGAATTTATTACTTCCCATGGTAATAACACGATACATATCAAGCGCCATGGGATTCCCGATCATTTCATCGAACAGGGAACGATACCGCAGCTCCATTCGATGCTGAAGCTCGACGCACCCGGCATCGCTAAGGTTGCGGAAGAACTGTTTAACTCCGCAATTCAACTATCCACTGTCATGGAAGAAGCAGGCGCCTATGGAAGGAACGCATCCAAAAAAACTTAAACTGGGAGTAATCGGTCTTGGCTGGGTGGCACAGATATTTCACCTGCCGGTACTAAAACGTCTCGAAGATGTTGAAATCGTGGCACTCTGCGACAGAGATAAATCCCGTGCGAAGATGATCGGGGAACGTTTCGGCGTTGAGCATATATACACCGATTACCAGCAAATGCTTGAACAGGCAGGCGCGGATGCAGTCGATATCTGTACGAGCACTGATAGTCATTTGTCTGTCACAATGGCAGCGCTGGAGGCGGGTAAGGATGTTTTCGTCGAAAAACCGATCGCACGCCATTATGATGAAGCGGTTAAGATGACTGAAGCCGCAAAAACGCATAAACGGAAGCTTATGGTAGGCATGAATAACCGGTTCCGCCCGGATATGATGATCCTTAAAAGTTTTGTAGAAAAGGGTGAAATAGGAAAAGTATTTTACGTCAAAGCCGGATGGCTGAAGAAACTATCATCTGATAACCGCTGGATGACACAGAAGGAAAAATCGGGAGGAGGTGTATTCATCGATCTGGGGATAGCGCTGCTGGATCTCGTTCTCTGGACTCTGAACTTTCCCCCGGTTACCCGGGTAAACGCGAAAATGTATATGCATAAGACGAAGCATGTGGAAGATTCCTGTGTTGTTTTTATTGAAATGAAGTACGGGACAACCCTCACGATCGAGACCAGCTGGTCGTTCCAGGCTGCGCACGACTTCTTCTACTGCGATATCTTCGGTTCCGAAGGGAGCACGATGATCAATCCGCTCCGCATCCACAAACAACTTCATGGCAATCTTGTTAATGTTACTCCGGTTAAAGTGGAAACGCCTCTTCATATATTCCGAAAGAGTTACGAAAACGAATTAAAGCATTTTATTGGGGCTGCACGCGGGCTTCATCCGGTTGTTTCTACGGGTGATGAAGCAGTCCAGAGGATGAAGGTCGTAGAAGCCATTTACCAATCTGCATCGAAGGGCAGAGAAATCCGGCTGTAATGAAAGATTCGCCAATCATTGCGTTACTGACCGATTTTGGGCTTGGCGCCCCATACGTCGCGGCGATGAAGGGACAAATCCTAAGTATTCACCCTCGTGCAATTATCACCGATATTTCACACACAGTTACCCCTTTCAACATAAACGAGGCTGCTTATGTGCTATGGAGCGCCTGCCGGAATTTTCCAAAAGGAACGATATTCGTCGTTGTGGTGGACCCCGGGGTTGGCGGTTCCAGAAAAATTCTCCTCGCAGAATCGTCACGATACAAATTTATCGCTCCGGATAATGGAGTTCTACGATTTGTGCAAAATACGCTTCCTATCATACGGATACGCGAGGTAAGTAATGATGCATATTTCAATAAACCTGTAAGTCCAACGTTTCACGGACGCGATATCTTCGCGCCTGTAGCGGCTCATCTCGCACGCGGACTTTCGCCACAACGTGTTGGTCCGATTATAAAACCGGTCAGCAGCGATCTGACGAGTATTTTCCGGTTGAGTGATAAGCCAGGTCGTTATCAGGGCGAGATTATTCATATCGACGCTTTTGGGAATATCATAACAAACGCTACATTAAAGAAAAAACCTTCGGCAATCTCCGTCAGAATCGGGAAAAGGACGATAAGTCGTTACTTCGATACTTATACACATGCGCCTGAGGCAATACCTTTTCTCCTTATGGGCAGTTCACAGTTATTGGAAGTGTCAATTAAAAACGGGAGCGCGGCAGAATTACTGCGTGCGAAACTCAATCAGAAAATTTCAATTCGCGTTCCATGAAATGGGAAAGCCGGATAAGGGAAGATCAATTTTTCATGAGGGAGGTACTTAATCTTGCCCGAAAAGGCGCCGGTTCTGTAAGTCCAAATCCTCTCGTCGGTTGTGTCGTAGTGAAAAATGGCCGGATCATCGGTCGGGGCTATCACCGGTACTATGGCGGACCCCATGCGGAAATTTATGCCATCCGATCTGCCGGTAAACGGATTCGTGGTAGTACGCTTTATGTGAATATGGAACCGTGTAATCATTATGGCAAAACTCCGCCGTGCACGGATCTCATCATTAAAAAAGGGATTAAGCATGTCATAGTAGGAATGCGTGATCCCAATCCAATTGTTTCTGGAAAGGGCATCGCCCAGCTCAGGAAGGCACGTATTCAGGTGGATGTCGGAATCCTTGAGCATGAGTGCGAGAAATTGAATGAGATGTTCACAACATTCGTAACACAACGCCGACCGTTTGTTACTTTAAAGATTGCTCAAACACTCGATGGGAAGATTTCCATCCCCCATGCAAGATCACGTTGGATCACAAACGATACTTCGAGGCATATTGTGCACGCACTGAGGTTTGTGTATGACGCAGTCCTTGTTGGCGCAGGGACCGTTCGCATAGACAATCCAAAGCTGACGGTACGGCATGTGCGTGGAAGGAATCCGATCAGAGTTGTACTGGATGGCCCATTTTTAGTGAATGTGAATTCTTCAGTCTTCTCACGCAGCGCAAAGACCATACTCTTCATATCAGAGCGCGCTGCAGGGGAGAAGCATGGTAAGGTAAAACTCCTTCGAAAGAAAGGTGTTGAAGTGATAGCGATCGCGGCTCATAAAACATCCGACATCCCGATAAAAAAGATACTAAAACTACTTGCCGGACGGGGTATTGCATCGGTGATGGTTGAAGGGGGAGCCGAGGTATTCCAAAAATTTATAAAAGCAAAGCTCGTCGACAAGCTGTTGATCTTCATAGCTCCTATCATTGCCGGAGAAGGAACCAATGTGGTTGCGGCAGGTCATGGCAAGCCTCATCAATTCGGACGGTTTAAGGATGTGAGAACATGGAATTTCGACGGAGATATTCTCGTCGAAGCTTATTCGTAAATTAACCGGAGTAAGGAATGTTTACGGGAATAATTGAAGAAATCGGCACCGTCAAAATGGTGAGGAAGAGCGGAGGAGGAATGAAGCTCGAAGTATCGGCGCCAAAATCTGTTAAGGAATTACGAATAAACGACAGTGTTGCGATTAACGGTGTATGTCAGACAGTCATTGCAAAATCCACGACGACATTTTCTGTGGAGGCTGTTGAAGAGACACTGAAGAAAACTACTTTTACGACTCTGGATGGAGGCAGGAGAGTCAATATTGAGCTTCCCCTTCGCTTTCAGGACAGGATAGGCGGGCATATGGTACTGGGGCATGTAGATATCGTAGGGAAAGTTATAAAAATTCAAAAGAAGAAAAGCAGTTGGCTTGTAACGATATCTTTTCCGGTGGAATTTTCAAAATACATTATTCCGGAAGGATCAATCGCTGTAGACGGTGTAAGTCTCACTATCGCCTCGCAGCATTCGAATGAATTAGTTATATCCATCATTCCGCATACAATGGGAAATACTATCTTTTCAGAATATAAATCTGGAACCGGAGTAAATCTGGAGTTTGATATTATCGGGAAGTACATCGAGCGGCTCACTACTAAGAAGGAGAATCCCCAGCAGAAGTCCACCGCAGTAACAGAAAAAGAACTGCGGAAAATGGGATTTTAGAGGTGGCAAGAAAGTTATATTACAAGGTTGCCGATGACGGTCATAACGTACTCACCGATGAAGAATGGGATCGGATCGCACGTCTTCAGCACTGGTACAACTCTGAATTCATATGGACTGCGGGCAAGTTAGGATTCAGGCTCTTTGCTGTATTTCCAAACACGGGTAATTCCGGAGAGAACGATGTACTTCTCAGACAAATACACGACCGTCAGAAAGAATTGAGGCATTCTGGGCTTTCTGAAGCTGATACGATCCGCCGGATGGAGGCAGAGGGCTTGATAATTTCTCAGAAGGGTGGGTATGATGCAGAGTGTATTGCGAGCGGATTCACTCGTGTTGCGGGCAATGAGTATAACGCCTATCTTGTGTGTGAATTTCTGTTGAAGGCCTCGTGCATATCCCGAGGAGCAAAAATCGATGTTCGGGACGAAGGCGAATTCATAAAGACAAAATCAGCGGTATTTTTCGATGGGTGTGTTTATTTGAGTGGGAGCGAGGCATGCAGTACAGATTACTGCAGGCATCTCATCGAATACCGGCAGGTATTTTCGATCGTCAACTCTTCCAAGTATGATGATCATCCGTATTTAAGGAACAATATTCCGGATTTTGATAAAATGGATTCAGAAGAGAGGGGAGCGGTCGTAAGAGACTGGAACTGGCTCGGATTTGGCGACAATTTTGATAAGGATGGGAATGATAGAGAGGGTCTAAATCTGAACCATAAGGTGACAAATTTTTTCTTTCAGGAAGAAACGAAAAACCTTGAAATTGGGTGATATTTTTTGTATTTTACGCAGATATGAAATTAAATACAAGAAGGTGACATAATGTTTAGTTTTTTAATTACCCTGGAAATATTAGTAAGCGTAATAATGATGGTTGTGATCCTCATGCAGTCGAGCAAGGGCGGAGGATTAGCCGGCTCTTTCGGTGGAAGCGGTATGAGCACGGTATTTGGAGTCCGCCGAACCGCAGATTTCTTAAGTAAATCGACTACGATCCTCGCGTCGATATTCGTCGGTCTGAGCATCATTATCAATCTTTTCTTTTTACCGGGAAAAGCTACGAATGTAGAAAGTGTCATCCAATCGGGCGGCACACCAACTTCTGTACCTCAGGCGATTCCGCCTGTAAGTCAGCCTGCAGCCACACCGCAGGAACAAGGCAAATAACCTGCTCAAACATAATTCCGATTTCTGACTCCGCATAAGCAAGAGTAGAAATCGGAATTCTGACTTTGTTAAACTTCCCCCTTCGATATGTTCAAATTCTTCAGCGACATCTGAACCACGATTTATTGGATTAATGGATTACCAGGATTTATTTTTTATCAGGATCCTTAAAATCTTTCCGAATGATAATGGGTATCATTACAGGTTTTTATCAGGATTTCCTCATAATCATGTATTCCGGCCTACAGTTTAGTTTTGACAATTTCTTCCATATTGTTTATTTTATATCTATGGAGGGTGAAAAATAAAATGAAAAATTACATACCTGTTTTTACTCTACTGCTCGCCTTTTTATTAGCATCCTGCATAGAAAATAGTGTTATTGATCCTTTACAGACCGATCATTTTTTATTTAAAATCAAAGTTACCGACCAATTTCGTAGACCTCTGGGTGGTATCCAAGTCAGCGTTTCACACCGTGTATCATCTCGCAGGTGGTTGGGGTATTGGGGTTATGTTTGGGTTGTTGAGGACGTTGCATTAAGTGTTTATAAATATCGATTAATTTACAGGACACCTGATGATCTGCAGCTAATCCGAGAAACAACCAACTATTTGCCACTGGGTTCATATAAGGAGGAGGATGCTGTTATCGGTTACACTTCAAACGATGGTCTATTCCGTTGCAATAATGAGTTGCGTTTTCCGAATATATTTGATGATAATGAACTCTCAGTATACATCAGCGACACAGTGTGTATTATTCTCCGTGATACATTGAGCGATCAATATACAACATATAAAAAAATAATATGTAACGGAAAGAATGAATTCAATTTAGCGTGGAATAAAAGGGATGTAACTCCGGGTAAGTACCAAGGATGGGAGAGAGAAATCTTAAATAATCACGCTTGGTTTAACAGAAGTGAAGTACTACATCCTCAGAATGACGTTGATTCATGTGGTGAGACAAGGTTAAGCTTTGATGTTAATGCAGTATCGCTTGTAAGTTTAATGCTTTATGACCTTCATGATGAAATCAGGCGAATCGTTTTTAAGGATCAATTATTGAACCCAGGTTCTTATGAGATTGACCTTCTGGATGGATGTTGGTGGAAAGCGAAGTATAACCGATGTTACTAAGTTGCAGTTCCGGTTCCCGGGCGCATCATCGCACATGATGATAAAACGCGCGATATTGTTCATCGCAATTCCAATAGCAACGCTGACCATTGGTGCGCAGACGCGAAGCGATCTTGTCGATAGCTTTATCCTCGCACGTGAGTTCATCTATGTGGAGGCACAGTTCCCGAGTGCACACGCTTCCACCATCGTAGAGACGCCTTCCCGGACACTGCTGGCGGCATGGTTTGGTGGAACGCAAGAGGGCAATGATGATGTAGAGATTTGGCTTTCCCGAAAACCGCACGGACGGTCGTGGTCGGAACCGGTCCGTCTGATTGACACTCCCGACATGCCGACCTGGAATCCGGTTCTTTTCCAGGATAGCGGACGAACATGGCTCTTCTTCAAAGTTGGACCAAGCCCTCGTGAATGGGTTGGCGCTTACCGGACATCCAATAACGATGGACAGTCCTGGCAACCTGTGGTGTACCTGCCCGCGGGCTTGACAGGACCCATCAGAGCAAAACCGATCCGTCTTGCGGATGGGACATGGTTGGCGGGGACTTCGGTTGAAGCCGGGTACCGTGGTGATACACCGCCTGACGCGCCATACCGAAGCTGGGCAGTTTGGGTAGAGCGGAGTGCCGATCGTGGAGCAACCTGGACGAAACATGGCCCGATTGTGGTGCCGGGCGAACCATATGGTGTCATTCAACCCACGTTGTGGGAAACCTCGAATGGCGAGATTCGGATGCTGATGCGATCGACCGAAAGGATTGGCCACATCGTGACCGCTTCTTCAAGAGATGATGGTCGAACGTGGACTCATGTTCAACCGACCAGCCTTCCGAATCCTAACGCGGGCATCGATGTTGTGAAGCTCAAGGATGGCCGGCTGATTCTTATTTATAATCACCTTCCTAGTGGCAGGAGCGCGATTCATCTGGCTGTATCGCAGGATGACGGCGCATCGTGGAGCACGCCTGTAGTCCTTGAAGAAGGGCAGACTGAGCTTTCTTATCCTGCCGTGATTCAGAGTTCAGACGGACTGCTCCATGTGACATATACATGGCAGCGCACACACATTCGTCACCTCGTAATCGATCCGTTGAAGATTTCCGATTTCTGATTCTGTATGAGCAAAGCCAGAAATCAGAAATCTGACTGGTTAAAACTTCCCCGCTTCACAAGTGGGAAACACAAATGGAGTTTGTCCGAACCGTGATTTATAGGGTTAATGGATTACCATGATTTTATTTATATCAGCGCGATCCGATCATCTATGTGAATCAGTAGTTCAAGCATCATCATCATTTTGGAATCATACACAGCATATATTCTATATATCGAAAAAACCAATCCCACGTCATTTAATGTTGAAAATTCTGAGATAAATGTCGGAGATTTTACATAATACTCACACCCGACCTGCGAGCGGGAGGGAAATGGAAAGAAACGGTGGGATTGCGACTGTTGATCCAAAGTATTAACACATTATCATGGTTCGATTCTTCGTTTCACTCAGGATCAACTCTCTTCATCATAACGGTTAGACATTTTTTACATCTGCCGTAAAGAGCGACAGACAAATCCACAAATTACCCCGATTTATTCCATCCATAACTATTTTCTGTTATTAATTACTGTGATATGTAAGTCGGAATGAAATTCCGACTTAACGATGGAAATAAAAATTCAGCGTTCTGCACATTTCTCCAAAAATCTGTATTCTTGTCAGCTTGAGAAAAGACTCGCAGTAATTATCGAGAAATAATATTTAATTTTTTGCGAAAGTTAGTGCTTGACAATGTCATAAAAATCATGCATATTCACCGCCGAAAATATTCTGAAAATACTGTGGTCAAGGGGAATGGATTACATTTCAAAAAAAATATTTGCTCCACTGCTTCATATTATTGAGCAGAGGTCTTACCTCTTTTTCAGATAGATATGAACGAAAATACTTGTTGAGATTTAATACCCAAATCAAAGGAGGGGTCATGCGTAGAATGAGATCTTCAATCCTTTTAATAATAGGATTGATTCTTTTTGTGGGATGCGAAGTATTTGCGGACGTGGTTACGACTCGCGTGACAGGAGCCGCTAACTGGAGTAACATTTCTACCTGGATCCAGCATCGGACAGGCACGATAACAGCCAATACAGGTAGCCCGATAGTAACCGGTACAGGGACGGCATTCGATACCGAACTATCACCCGGAGATATATTGGTGCTGCAGTCATCACCGAGCACAGTAATAGGAACGGTAGCGTCAATTCAGAATGCCTCACAGCTTACATTAACTGCAAATGCAGGCGCTAATGCCGTTGATCAGACGTACGGCAGAGAGGCTGTACCGACTTCATCAGATGATGTCGTCATCGGAAACACGGCCATACCTGGCGCGGCTGTTACGATTACTCTTGATATTTCCTCAGCAACTGTGAATTCTCTCACATTCACATCAATGGGATTAGCAATCACTCTAACTCATGCCGGAGTGAACAGCTTGGTGGTTTTAAATAGTGTTACTCTCAACCAACCGACTGGCGGCATAACAATCTCCTGGAACATCAACGCAGGATCAGCTGCAGTGAATTCTGATTTATCAATAGGCGGATCAAATATTACCCCATCGCGTGTATCACAAATTGCCGTGACGAGCGGATCCTTACTTGTAATGGGGTCAGTTAATTATACATACAACTCAAATCCCGCCAACGAGGTGATCAGCGTTACTACAGGGACAATAACTTTCAACAATGCCCTTGCACTCAGTTCAGGGACACTGTCGGTGACCGGTG
>CAYGXH010000009.1:0-9149 GCA_964353675.1 uncultured Chlorobiaceae bacterium | reverse complement strand
AAGGTACGGGTATTACGGTGACGGTAAACGGTGATGTAATGGTAAATCAGCCGACGGCTGGTGTAACGACTTCATGGAATATAAATGCCGGATCTGCTGTGGTGAACGGCGGGATATCGATAGGTGGAACAAATACCACATCATCGCGTGTGGCTCAGATTGCTGTTACTACAGGATCATTAACTGTGATGGGTTCAGTAACATATGCTTCCAATGCAAATTCGGTGACGGAGGTGATCAGTGTTACTACAGGGACAATAACGTTCAATAATGCCCTTGCACTCAGTTCAGGGACACTGTCGGTGACCGGTGCAGGGACCATCAACGTAAATGGCGGTATTACGTACGGAGGAGTGAATAATCCGATATTTTCGACGGCATCAGGGTCAAATGTGAATGTAGAAGGTGATTTGAGTGCGGGAACTACTGCGCTGACATTCAACGCGGGGAGTAACGTAATATTCACGAACGTAACGACTATAACACCATCTTCAGCGATTACATTTGGAAATGTACTGATCAGACCCGGTGTGGTGGTACAATTGGCTGGTCCGATTATTGTTAATGGAAATTTCACGATGCAATTAAATTCCACTTTTAATCCAAACAGTTTCGATGTTATCTTAAATGGCAATCTTACGATGTATGGTACATTCATTCCGTCGACAAGTACGGTTACATTTCACGGCAGCGGATCTCAAACGATAAGTGGACTTCCAGTTCCAATATTTAATAATATTACGATTGACAATTCAAGTATGAATGGCATAACGTTAGCGGTAGATGTAAATGTTAATGGTACACTCACACTTACAAACGGCCCATTCTCTATCGGAGCTTATACATTGACACTGAATGGGGCAATTAATAGAGTAAATGGCGGATTGGTTGGGGGAGGTTCGTCAAATATTGTTATCGGCGGAGTAGGATCCGGAACGATTTTGCCCGCGGTTCAAGTAAATAGCCTGATAATTGATCGGGTAGGCGGTATTAGTCTCGCAGGTAATGTTATAGTGAACGGCACGCTCACTCTAACAAGTGGCACCTTGTCAATTGGGTCGAATACGTTAACGATAAACGGGGCGATAACTGGACCGGATGGAAGTATAGTGGGAGGCAATTTATCAAATATCATGGTGGGTGGTACCGGTTTAAGTACAGCGCTTCCGGAAGTAACACTAAATAATCTGACGATCAATCGAAGTGCAGGTGTCAGTCTTTCCGGTGACCTTACAATTAACGGCATACTCGCTTTTATTAGTGGAAACATTACAACGGGCGCCAGCAAGGTTTGGATCGGTCCATCAGGAAGTGTCACACGCGTAAGTGGTCATGTAGCCGGTAATCTGCAGAAACATATTGCCACAGGTGTCAATGTCAGTCGAAGGTTTGAAATCGGCGATGCAGATAATTACACACCTGTTGAGATAATATTCACCGATGTGAGCTCTCCTGGAAATCTTATCTCAAGTACTACGGCAGGTGATCATCCGGATATTTCAAATTCGGGTATTAATCCGTCAAGGAGCGTAAACCGTTATTGGACGATATCAAATGATTCAGTAATTTTTGATCAGTACAGTGCGAAATTCAATTTTGTAGCGGGTGAGATAGATCCAGGTGCATACACAAGCAATTTTGTCGTAGAGAGATATACATCTCCCGGCTGGTTCGAAACAAACCTCGGAACGCGGACAGCAACTAGTATCTTGACGACGGGGATAACATCTTTCGGTGATTTTGCCATTGGTGAGGGTAAAAGTCACATCATCACAGCTTCAGCAGGTACGGGTGGAACTATCACCCCGTCAGGTAATGTGGGTATTTCTTATGCTTCAAATCAAAAGTTCCTGATAACACCGAATTTTGGATACCACGTTTCAGATCTGCTTGTGGATGGGATCCACCAGGATTCGACAACGAGCTTTACTTTCATAAAAGTCATGGCTGACCATACTATTGATGTTTCATTCGCTCTCAACGTGTACACCATCACAGCAACTGCCGGAGTGGGTGGAACAATCAATCCATCGGGTGAGATTCATATTACTCATGGCGCCGATACGACGTTTACAGTTGCGACAAATATTGGATATGTATTCACGGATCTTTTAGTGGACAACATATCGGTGGGCGGGCAGACCAGCTATAAATTTTCAAATGTCACATATAATCATACTATTAATGCAAGATTCAATAGGATACCCACTGCACCGCTGTTATTATCGCCAGCAGATGGAGATACAATCGTTTTATATACAATACCACATCCGGTCGTTTTTAGTTGGCAGACATCATCTGATGCTGATACGGCGGATACGCTGAATTACTCAATAAATATAAAAGGGCCCGGACTTGACGTGACAGTGTTCGGTGTGGTCGATACTGTTGTAAGTCTGGACATTATGCCGCAGTTACAAATATCATCGACGTATGAATGGTCGGTAAACGTAACGGACGGTTATTCTACGGTTATTTCTGCTGATACTTTCCGGTTCCGGACTTCAACGACGATCTCCGGCGTATATGATTATACCAATGATTTACCACATGAATATGCACTACGTCAAAATTATCCAAATCCATTCAATCCGACTACGATGATAGAATACCAGTTGCCGATGGACAGCAAAGTGAGTTTGAGTGTGTATGATGTACTTGGCAGAGTCGTGGAAACTCTTTTTGACGGCGTACAGCAGGCAGGTTATCAGTCTTTGCAGTGGAACGCCGGCGGAATAGCGAGCGGTATATACTTTTATCGGCTGAAAGCGATAGACGCAGCGGATCCGGGTCATACTTATACAAATATAAAGAGGATGATGTTATTGAAGTGAGCGTGTGACAGGATCATACAACTTTCCCTTCACAAGGGGGAAACACAAAGGGGGTTCGTCTGAACTGTGATTTATGGAATTAATGGATTATCATGATTCATATCAGCATAATCACTAAAATTTTCTCATTCAGATTGGACCCAAAATGGGGAGCAGTCCAAAAGACTCTGTTACTCTATCGAATTTTAAATATCAATAGTGATAAAAATAATCCCAACCGATCCAATAAATTGTGATCTTTAAAAATATTCGGCAAAACATGTATTTATTGAATGACTATGTGCTACATGTCACCGACTTTGGGGAATGTTATTCGTATTTTTCTTGTTAACAGTAACATACGTTATTGCAGCTGGAGTGGGTATAAGGATGATGTTCCGATTGCCTGCATTACAAATCACCTAGACTTCTCAAAGTCTCAAAAGCTGGTCGATAGCTATTATATAAGAAATAAATAATTAATTAATCTACTTCGCATTATGGAACTTAGAAATAACAATCATATCAGGATAGGGGAGTTACCTTCACTTAAAATTCTTTCTATATCTGATATTGTTTTCCATGAGGATTATAATGAAGAGCGAGTTGCGAATTTAACAGAGAGCATGCGCAGGGGAAATATACTTAAAAATCCGCCCGTTGTAGCAACTCACCAGACACAGGGGAGTTACATCCTGCTCGATGGAGCAAATCGTCTGACTGCACTTAAATCTTTAGATATTTCTGATGTTGTGGTACAGGTAATAGAGCTTGATGATCCGGGATTATTGATACTGAACTGGCACCACGCTGTAGAAGGTGTTGTGAAAGAAACATTTTTGAATATGATTACAGACATACCCGAGTTTTCAATCAAAGCGAATGAATTGCATAAATTCGAAAACCAAAGCAATAATCTCCTCTGTCAGATACAGTTCTTCGATGGTTCAATTTATAATGTTCACGCACGCAGTGACATGCCCTTGAGAGTTCTTGATCTCCATAAAGTAACGGAGCTATATAGGGGACCTCGCTGCATGGATCGTGTTAGTTACACTAACCTCGAACATCTCAAACATAACTATTCCAATTTTTCCTGTCTAATTGTATTCCCGCAATTTACGAAGGGTGAATTGGTACAACTGACAGCAGAAAAGCTGAAGATACCAAGCGGTTTGACGCGGATCATTCTCCCGAAACGGGCTCTCCGACTCAATGTCCCGCTTGATATCTTAAGATTTCGTGTTTCGGCTGATCAGAAAAATCACTGGCTTCAGAATCGTATCAATGAACAGATTAAGGATAAATCCATTCGTTTTTATCGTGAGCCGACATTTCTCTTTGACGAATAAAATCAATAATGATCATCTATATATCGAGGTTCGCATGAATAATGTAAAAATACTACTAACAGAGGATGAGATGCCGCGGCAATGGTATAACATTCTTGCTGATCTTCCAAAACCGATGGTACCACCGCTCCATCCCGGCACGAAACAGCCTATCGGACCGTCCGATTTGGAGCCCTTATTTCCAATGGAACTCATCAAGCAGGAAGTCGCTGCCGAGCGGTGGATTGATATACCAGAAGAGGTGTCGGATATCTATAGATTATGGCGGCCAACTCCGCTCTTTAGAGCAAGGAGGTTGGAGAAATTTCTTGATACACCGGCGAAAATTTTTTATAAATATGAGGGTGTGAGTCCTGCTGGGAGTCATAAACCAAATACAGCGATCCCTCAGGCTTATTACAACAAGAAAGCCGGTGTGAAGCGAATAGCAACTGAAACCGGCGCCGGACAATGGGGAAGTGCTTTAAGCTTTGCGTGCAACATATTCGGACTCGAATGCAAGGTTTATATGGTGAAAGTCAGTTATGACCAAAAACCCTACCGACGTGCCGCAATGATGAACTGGGGTGCGACTGTTGTTCCGAGTCCGAGCAAAGACACAGAAGCAGGCAGAAAAGTTCTGCAGGCTAACCCAGATTCACCGGGCAGTCTTGGAATCGCGATCAGTGAGGCTGTGGAAGATGCTGCAACACGTGAGGATACTAAATATGCTCTCGGGAGCGTGCTGAACCATGTAATTCTTCATCAGACTATTGTGGGTTTAGAGTCGAAAAAACAGATGGAAATTGCAGGTTACTACCCTGACGTAATTATTGGATGTGTTGGCGGCGGCAGTAACTTTGCCGGCTTGTCCTTTCCGTTTCTATCGGATAAATTCAAGGGTCGTAAGCTTCGGGCGCTGGCGGTTGAACCCAGTTCATGTCCGACTCTCACAAAGGGACCCTACGCATACGATTTCGGTGATTTGGCGGAAATGACTCCCTTACTCGCAATGTACACTCTGGGACATCGGTTTGTCCCGCCGGCTATCCATGCAGGTGGTTTGCGGTATCACGGTATGGCTCCGCTGGTCAGCCATCTCGTTCATGAAAAATTCATTGAGGCAATTGCACTAAATCAACTGGAAGTGTTCGATGCTGCAAGAACGTTCAGCTGTACTGAAGGTATCATACCAGCGCCAGAGTCGGCACACGCTATTCGTGCTGCAATCCTCGAAGCGAACAAAGCTAAGCAGGAAGGAACTTCAAAAACTATCCTGTTCAATTTAAGCGGACACGGTCACTTCGATATGAGTGCATACGATGCATTCCTTGAAGGCAAACTGCAGGATTACCCACTACCACAGGCGGAAATATCCAAAGCGCTGGAGTTAATCAAGGATTATCCTAAACCGTAGGACTAAATAGGGATAGTCTAAAAAGTATAATTTGTCATTGCTATCACGTTCCCATTTTTTTCGGGACGGGATTCTCGAAATGACGAGTAAAAGTTACTTTTTGATCGAACCTCCAGATTAATTGTCAGGACCATGATTCTTAGGATTAAAGGATTACCATGATTTTGTTAATCAAGGTAATCATATAATCATGTAAATCGTGGTTCAGACGATTAAGTAAATTGATAAATATTTTTTTAGATGGTATTCAAATTAAACAGACGTGTTTATTTTTTCCTGATCATGTAGGTGCTTTCATGCTCAGTACTATAATCTCCCTCGCCTTCGTGTCTTTCTAACCCCCTCCCCTAGGCTTCGCTCGGGGCAAGCTCTGCGTGAACGAAGAGGAAATCGGAATTCTGGTTATGTAGTGGTCTAGTTATACCCCCGAAGTTCTACCATTCCTAAACTGTATAATCCTTCAGATTGATCGAGTGATTATTTCATAAAGAATTGAATTTATAAGCAGTTGCGGTGCCGGTAAGATTGAGTGGACATCCTCTTGCATATATAAAATTTATTTTCTACTATTAATCAGAAGAGAGATGGAGGTAGGTATTTTTCTTATCAAATTGCGGAGTTACATTTCCCTTCAGAGTTATTTGCTTTTTTAAAAGATTAAGAGCAAATACGTATGATAAAGAGTTTTTTTCATATTGCGGTACTTGTGTTCTGCTTTGCGGCTTTCTTCTCCCTTTCTTGTAATCAGGATAAGTCAGGCATCACGCCAACAACAGATTCAATAAAAACGGTGTCTGAAGCTATTGCTCGTTGGCACTCGATGCATATTCACAATTATTCTTTTAACCAAACCCGACAATGTTGGTATCCGTCATGTGGGGATTCGGTGAGGGTAGTTGTTCGGACTGATACGATTTATTCGATGATACCGATAAATCCCGGTTCAGTTACTACAGAATGGTGTAAAACGGTCGATGGATTATTCGAATTCGCTCTTTTTGACACACTTCGATGGATTGTATATGCAGAGTTCGACCAGTTTTATGGTTTTCCAAAGGTCGTTTTTATTCAATCCAAACCTCCACCTTACACTGAAGGAGGATTCACATACTTTAACTGGGATTTCAACTACTGAGGTCCTTTGGAACAGACAACACAACATAATAGAATATTTGGTTTGATGCGATGTCTGAATTATATGATCCGATTCTTCAAAAACTATCTTATCCGTGTTAGAGCGGTCGTTTTGTTAGGAGCGTTTTTTAATTCAACTGCGTGTGGACAAGAAATCGTTCTTGTCCCAGATGTGGACACTCTGTCGCTGTGGGGTACGTGTACTCCCCCAATGTTCTTTTGGAGCATTTCCCACATTGATTCGGTAACCGACCGAATTGTTATAAATACTTATGACGTACTTCTGCTTGGCGAGCCATGGGCGATCGTGGAACGATACGATAGCGCATACTTCGAGGTTCGGGATACTGTCAGATCTCTGCAATATAAATTGCGCTATACACATTTCTCGCCTTGGTATCCGATTGATTGCTACCTACCCATTGACTCTCTCATCTATGCTGAAAATGGGCCATTCAACCTTACTCTTTACGTTCAACACAACTATCTGCCAGCCGACTCAGCTATAATGAAATTCCGGAGTTTTCAGACGGGTCTTGACGTTGAAGATGACCGAACAGAACCGCATTCTATTCCACTGCTCAGAAAAAATTATCCCAATCCGTTCAATCCGACCACAAATATGTCATTTGTCATCCGTCATTTGTCATTAGTGAGCTTGAAAGTGTTCGATGTACTGGGAAAAGAAGTAGCTACGTTGGTAAACGAAATGAAACAACCGGGAGAGTACACTATCCAGTGGAACGGAGAAGGTGTGCCAAGTGGAGTGTATTTTTATAGAATAGTTGCTGGTGAGTTTACGCAGACGAAGAAGATGGTGGTGTTGAAATGAATAAAAACGTAATGGTTATGCAGCACAAGAACTGTTGCATAGTCGGAGGAGGAATCATATGAAAACAATACACCTTTCTATCTGTTTTTTTCTTTTCGTCGGGCTGACTTATCCCGGACTTGCCCAAACATCAGACACTCTAGATCTCTTCCCGTTGGATTTGGGTATGCATTATACATATTCTTATCAGTGGCGATATAGCCACTTCAGCGTTCCGAGCGGAACATCCAACCTTCACAGAGATTCAGGTCTCGTGGAATATGTGGTGATCGACTCGCTTCGTGCCTCGGATTCACTGCGGATCTGGAGTGTCAGGCAAACAGAGCATTTATTTCACCATCTTCGTGATAGTAGTACGTGGCCCACACCAACAGTTTGGGATACTGTGTACTGGTCTGATTCGTCCTATGTCTTCTCCCTCAGCGAAGACCTGCGCGGCAGGCATGAGGTACAATGTACTTCTCGTATCTGGCGCTTTCCAATTAGTTCGAACTTTGGTACAGATAGAGTTTTCCGCTTCGACAGCGTCCCGTCGTATTTCATTTATCAGCACACTCCACCCCCTGGTTATGAACCATATTGGTCAGATTATTGGTACTTTGACACGCCGCGCGGATTGTACAGACAAGTTTACAGTGAAAGCACCATGCCACACAACTCGGGATGGCGAAAAGATATAACAGTTATGTTGCTCGGGATACCAACCGGGGTAGCTCCACCTAATGCACAACCATTGCCCACTGAATTCGTCTTGTTGGGCAACTACCCTAATCCCTTCAATTCATCGACGATAATTGTCTATGAACTCCCAGTATCGTCCGAACCTGTCCTGACCGTGTATGATGTCCTTGGCAGAATGATAGCAAGATGCGATTTAGGCCGTCAACCAGCCGGTCACCATAGCGTACCTTTTACAGTATTCAGTCTTCCAACTGGAGTTTACTTCTACCGGCTAACCGTTGGGGAGTTCACACATATGAAGAAGATGGTGGTGATGAAATAGAAAAGTATTAGAGTTATTTAATTGGAGGCAAACATGAAAATATACTGTAAAAAACAACTGCTTAAAATTTCATTATTGACTTTTGGCGTTGTCCATTTGATGAATGCCCAATGTACCGACACAATCAGAGTCGAAGCTGGTTGGAACTTTTTATCCCTTCCATTAAAGGTTGCTGATGGTAAAAAGAATGTTTTATTTCCTTCTGCTGTGTCAGATGCATTCGTTTTTAATGGCAATTACATGCAAAAATATTACTTGGAAAATGGTGAAGGATATTGGTTAAAGTTTGACTCCGCTCATACTTATATTCTTACAGGGGATTCAATTGATAAAGAAACCGTTGATGTTAATAAAGGATGGAATATAATCGGTTCACTTACTTATCCTCTTGGAGTAAACACTATCAGCAGTGTACCGTATGGAATCATCATATCCGATATTTATGATCATATTGTTGGGGACGGTTATGTGATGGCAGATACTATCTATCCGGGTAAGGGATACTGGGTAAAGGTCAACCAGGATGGTTCAATTATTTTAAACCATTATGCCACAACTCATGAAGCGAGGAATCACTTTCTTTTAGACGCGACCGATTTCGCCGTCGATGAATTATTTA
>CAYGXH010000008.1:0-21201 GCA_964353675.1 uncultured Chlorobiaceae bacterium | reverse complement strand
ACGGTACTGCCCACGGAAACACCGCAGTACGTGTTTGCCGATAGTGTCGAATTCAATAAAAAGCTAAAGAACAAAGAAATCCCGGCAAACAGCACGATTGTCACCGGTACGAACTTTGGATGCGGCTCGTCGCGTGAGCAGGCAGTATCGACACTGAAAGGTCATGAACTGATAATCGTTGCGAAGGGATTTGCCCGCATATTTTTACAGAACTCCATCAACCTCGGTCTGCGGACAATAGTGTGCCCCACGATTGAAGCCGCCGAAGGAGACGAACTGGAAATACTGCCGGATAAGGTAGTCAACGTGACGAAAGGTAAGTCATTCCCTATACAACCGCTGCCGCAAGCCCGTCAGGCAATCGTTGATGCGGGAGGATTGATTCCGTACACGCGCAAACGACTGCTTGAAAAAATGGGAAAGAAGTAATTCTTACAATCAATTCATGGTGTAAACCATGAAAAAGGAGAATCCGATATGATGCGAAGAGATGCTCTTCTGATCAGGGCTCTCCTTTTTTCTTTTATTCTGTATTTCCCCGGTTATAACCTGCTGCAATGCCAGGACAGTGAGAGCCTTCTGTCTGAAAGAGAAATCATCAGTCTTCAGAATTACATCCAGCGGGAACAAATCCGTAGTCTTGCCAGTGAATGGTTCGATGTCACATTCTACTCATTGAATTTGACTATCACAAACGATCCGCAATATCTGAAAGGTAATGTCATCATCAGAGGTATCTGCCGTGAGAGTGGAAAAGATTCCCTGACGCTGGATCTTGAAAATACAATGAAAATCGATTCGGTGATAGTCGACAGGATTCCTGCTCAGTACACCCAGGATACTGCATCTTTCACTATCCTCTTGAATGTATCGTATGCTTCCGGGACAGAACTCACCATCGATGTTTTTTACGGGGGAGTGCCTGTGCCGTCGGGGTTCGGGAGTTTTATTTTTTCATCGTACGGTAACGATCCATGGATTTGGTCATTGAGTCAGCCGTACGGTGCACGTGACTGGTTCCCATGCAAAGACCATCCCAGCGACAAAGCAGATTCCGCCGATATAATCATTACCTGTGACTCGCTCCTTACTGTAGGATCGAACGGACGATTGCTGTCAATACGTAATAATTATGACGGTACGAGAACGCATCACTGGCAGGAGCGTTACCCCATTGCTTCGTATCTGATATCAATCGCCATGGGTAGGTACGAACAGTTGCATCAGTCGTTCAAGTACAGTGTGACGGATTCAATGGATGTGGTTCATTACGTTCTGCTGGTCAATGTGCAGGCGGCAGAGGAAAATTTGAGCAAATCTGTGGGGATGCTTGAAATATTCTCTGATCTTTTCGGCCTATATCCGTTCATTAAGGAAAAATACGGTCATGCCGATATAGGCCGCGGCGGAGCCATGGAGCACCAGACATTAACATCGACAACCACCTATGCCGAAAACGTAATAGCCCACGAGCTTGCTCACCAGTGGTTCGGTGATATGATAACATGCAGGACGTGGCGCGATGTATGGCTTAACGAAGGTTTTGCACAGTATGCAACGGCTCTATATCTGGAGCGTGAATATAATACAGACGCATACTGGAGTTATATGCGCAGTCAGATGAGCGGAGCACGGCTCGCGGAGGGGAGTGTGTACGTTCGGGATACGACCGAAGTCAGAGGTCTCTTCGATGGTAACCTCGTATACGCAAAAGGGGCTGTGATCTTACACATGCTCAGGCATGTTCTCGGTGACAGCATATTCTTTCAAACGATCTTTTCATATGCAAATGATAGTGCGTATATGTTTAACACTGCGTCGACGCAAGATTTCCGGTTAGTATGCGAAAGAGTTTCTGGAAAAAATCTCGGGTACTTCTTTGATCAGTGGATATATGGTACCGGGTATCCCCGCTACACAATAACATGGAGTACAGTGAGGGCAGGAATGTATGATATTGCTTCAGTTACCGTGACACAGGAGGTGAATAGCGGTGGACCTACCTACTTCAAAATGCCGATTGATATCACGCTTCGTGGTGATTTGTATGATACCACGATAACGGTTTTCAATGATTCACTACGGCAGGAGTTTGTCTTTTCGGTTCCATTCATTATCAGGGCAGTCGAATTAGACCGGCAAGGATGGCTGTTAAAGGATGTCGCCGAACAAAACCCCGGAAATTACTTCTTATCACAGAATTATCCGAATCCTTTTAATGGAACGACTCTGATTGAATTTCAGATTCCCCGACGGTCGTCCGTTCTTCTTGAGATCTTCAACGTTTTGGGACAGAAGGTAGCAACGGTTATCGACGGTGTACGGACAATGGGACGGTATACGGTCGAGTTCGACGGAAGCGGCTTGCCATCGGGTATCTATGTTTACAGATTGAGCACGCCTTCGACATCCCTCCTTCAAAAAATGCTTCTCATACGATAGCCTTACTCTTTGCTTACCTGATATCCCGGTCGTTCGCTGTTATTTATCATGAGTGAGAGGGCTGCTGGAAGTAAATTTTCATGAGTGATAAGGGAAAAGGTCTGCAAAGTTAATAAATCGGTTATTTTATGATTTCAGAGAAATTTTCGGCATTACCGGATTAACAGATACGTCTCATTCTGCACACAATGGCATACCAATTGATGATTTATTTACGGTAAGAATAAATAAAAGTAGCTATTTACAGTGAATCAGGGAAAAGCCATACCAAAGAAAATGCATCATCAGATCACCGACACACCCGGCAAAGTAGTGAATGAGTGTCCCGATCCAATTGAACTGCTGCATGTTGATCACACGAAAGGAATGGGGGTGTTGTTGGCTCTGGAAGAAGCAGTAAACTCTATTGAGAAAGATGGTTTCACGGCCGAAGCATTTCAGAAGATTGCAGAAGCGGCAAAATTCATAGGAACCTATATGAGAGAGCACTATGAAAAGGAGGACCGCCATCTTTACCCGCGACTTCAGAAATGTGCCGCTGATTCTCCGACGGCGATTCGTCACGAACGACGGGAAATGTGGCAATCGTTTAAGGAGCTGATGATGTCTGTAAATGACATAGAGGATGGAAAAATTCACGGGACAACCATACGTGAGCTTGTCACGACAGTTCGGGCAGTAGTCGAATACTTTCGTAATCACATCGAACGTGAGGAAGCAATTGTATTTCCCATGGTCAAACGCCTGCTTACCTCCGATGAGTACGCCTGCCTTGGCAGGGAAATCGCAGGATTTTCCCTCGAATAGTATTTAGCCCCGTACAATGAATTGTGATTTTAGTATTCACTCGTAAGGTCTGCAGAAAATGAAATATTCATACATTCTGGCACGTTTTTCCGAATTAGAAAAACTTATTCCTGCGCTGAAGACCATTTCAGAGTTACCCTCCGTGATTGAATGGCACGCCGTTGAAGGGCACGTTAACCTTGTCATTAAACTTGAGGGATCGTCTTCGTCGGTGCCCGATCGGATAAAAAATATTGGGGGTCTTAACAAGTTGCTGGTTTACGATATCATTGAAGAGTGCCGGCAACCGAAAACATGGAATCCAGATTGGAGTTACGCCTATCTGTTCATCGAGACGGAACTTACAAAGCGTGATCAAATCCGGAAGCTTCTGGAAGGATGGGAAGCTGTGCATCGCTGTGAAATGACAAGCGGCGGATGTGATTTTGTTGTTCTTATCGGTGGAGAAACGATCGGTCAGATCGATGCTGGTGTACGCGAGAGGGTGTATTCAGCCGACGGCATCCTCCGTGTGAAGCGGGATGATGTGATAAATTTAAAACAAATCTGAAGGATACATTGATGGCAGAACCTACCGGAGATTTTAAATCGTTCAATGTTGATCTGTGGACATTCGACGGCCACGCAGGAGCCTTGATACCGCTTCTCCAGTCTGCACAGAATACCTACGGGTATGTTTCCGAGAAGGCAATCGATTATATCAGCCACATCACCGGGATACCGGCTGCGGATATTTATGGCGTGGTGACGTTCTATGCGCAGTTTCGAACGAAGCCGCTCGGCAAAAACATCATAAAGGTGTGTAACGGGACCGCCTGTCATGTCAATGGCGCAAAAGAAGTGTATAATACTATACAGGATGAGCTGAACATCAACTATGACGAGACTACCGACGACGGTAATTTCAGTTTGCTGTCTGTCGCATGCCTCGGATGCTGTTCTCTTGCCCCTGTTATTACCATCAATAGTGACACTTACGGTCGGCTCACCTCGCAGAAACTGCGAAAGATCCTCCGCGAATCTAAAAAAATTGCGCGTGCAACTGCGAAAGAAGAAAGTAATTGAGGTCAACAATGAAAACCGTCTTAGTAGGTCTGGGAACGTGCGGTATTTCGGCCGGAGGCGAGAAAGTATTTCAGGCGCTCCATAATGAACTTAAGGAACACCCGGGAGCATTCGTACTCAAAGAGACCGGCTGTATCGGAATGTGCTACCGTGAAGTTCTTGTCGAGGTAATTAATGGTGAACCGATCGGCCAGCCTACGTTACAGGTAGACGCGGACAAACTTCGGCGGGCAGGCCATCTGTACGGTGACGTTACTCCGGAAAAAGTCGGGAGAATCATCGAAGAGGATGTACTCAACGGACGCACGATTGATGAATGGTTGGTTAGAGGCGAAGGAAGAGAAAAAGGTTTTTTCGAAAATCAGATAAGGATAGTTCTCAGAAACTGCGGTATTATAGATCCGGGTTCACTTGACGAATACACCAAGAGCGGCGGTTATACTGCGCTTGAAAAAGTGATCCGAACCATGACGCAGGAACAGGTCATTGATGAAGTCATTAAATCCGGATTGCGGGGGAGAGGCGGAGGCGGTTTCCCTACCGGTACAAAATGGAAACTCACGCATAATGTGCCCGGCACTAAAAAGTATATCATCTGCAACGCCGATGAGGGAGATCCAGGCGCTTTCATGGACCGCTCCGTTCTCGAAAGTGATCCTCATACTGTACTCGAGGGGATGATGATCGCCGGATACGCCATCGGATCGGACGAAGGACTCATCTACGTCCGCGCTGAGTATCCTAAAGCGGTTTCGCGATTGCGGCAGGCAATTTCTCAGGCGCGAAATCAAGGATTGTTAGGTCAGCGCGTTTTCGGTTCCGACTATATTTTTGATATCAGAATCAAAGAAGGGGCAGGCGCATTCGTTTGCGGTGAGGAAACTGCGCTTATCGCCTCTGTCGAAGGGCGAAGAGGCATGCCTAGATTCAGGCCGCCTTTCCCGGCGATTTCAGGTTTGTGGGGGAAACCCACAAATATAAACAATGTTGAAACGTTTGCGAATATTCCGTGGATCATTCTTAACGGCGGATCGGTGTTTGCCAGCTACGGAACGCCTGACAGCAAGGGAACAAAAGTCTTTGCGATGGCAGGAAAAGTGAAACGGACCGGTCTGGTGGAAGTTCCCATGGGCATCACGATCAATTCGATTATTTTCGATGTGTGCGGTGGGATCGTCAATGATAAGAAATTTAAAGCTGTCCAGATGGGTGGTCCTTCGGGGGGGTGTATCCCGGCTGTCATGTGCGATATTCCTATCGATTATCAACAGATTAACAAAACCGGAGCGATCATGGGTTCGGGTGGTCTCATCGTCATGGATGAAACTACCTGTATGGTCGATGTTGCAAAGTTCTTTTTGGGATTTACGCAGGCAGAGTCGTGCGGCAAATGCACGTTCTGCCGAATCGGAACGAAGAGGATGTTGGAAATTCTGGAATGTATTACGATCGGTCAGGGTACGATGGCTGATCTCAGTGACCTCGATCAGTTGAGTGATCAAATCAGTGCTGCATCGCTGTGCGGTCTGGGGCAAACAGCTCCCAATCCGGTTATTACAACGTTGAAGTATTTCCGTGAAGAGTATGTCGCGCACATCGAAGAAAAAAAGTGCCCTGCTCATGTTTGTACAACTCTCCTTACATACAGCATCAACGATGCTTGTACGGGGTGTACAGTTTGCGCAAAAGCTTGCCCCACCGAAGCAATCACCGGCGAGCGCAAGCAGTTACATATTATAGATCAGGAAAAATGCATAAAGTGCGGAAAATGTTATACTGTCTGCCGTTTTGATGCGGTTCTTAAGAATTGAGGATGATGATGGTAACATTGACGATCAATGGAAAACAAGTAAGCGCTTCACCTGAAAAAACGATCCTCCAGGTGTGCAGAGAACAGAATCTGGATGCCATCCCGACGTTGTGCTACGATCCTAAATTGCCTCCGTTCGGATCATGTTTCCTATGTGTCGTAGAACTTAAAGGACAATCGCGCCTTTTCCCGGCATGTTCTACAAAAGTTACAAAGGGGATGGATATCCTGACGCGATCCGAGCGTATTGTACAGGCACGGAAAACCTGTCTCGAACTACTACTCTCGGACCATTATGCTGATTGTTTCGGCCCGTGCCGACTTAATTGCCCGGCTGACATCGACATCCAAGGATATATGTCTTTGATTCACCTGGGGAAATTTACGGAGGCGGTTGCACTGATAAAAGAAAAAAATCCACTCCCCTCGGTATGCGGAAGAGTGTGCACGAGAAAGTGTGAGATCAATTGTCGCCGGAATCTGGTTGATGCCCCCGTCGGCATCGATTTTCTGAAGCGATATGCCGCTGATCAGGATATGATAGGCGACATGTGGCAGCCGGATGTACAGAATCCAAACGGCGAGAGAGTTGCCATTATTGGTGGTGGCCCTGCGGGATTGACTTGTGCGTACTACCTTATTCTTGAAGGATATGAGCCGACTATTTTTGAGGCACTGCCGAAGCTGGGAGGGATGCTGCGATACGGTATTCCGGAATATCGTCTGCCGAAAGACGTGCTCGACAAGGAAATCGATTGGATCCTCGGTCTCGGTGTGAAGGTCGAGATGAATAAGAAATTAGGGAAGGATTTTAGTATCGAGGATCTTTTCAAGCAAGGTTACAAATCCGTTTTCATCGGTTTGGGCGCTCAGGTAGGGAAACCAATGCAGGTGGAAAACGAAGATGCCGAGGGTGTCCTAAGCGGTGTCGAATTCCTCAAGCAAGTTGAGATGAAAACAAATCCGAAAATTGCCGGTAAAGTTGTGGTTGTCGGTGGTGGAAACACAGCATTAGATGCCGCACGGACCTCACTCAGACTTGGTGCAAAAGAGGTTTTACTTCTCTATCGGCGTACGCGGAGCGAAATGCCCGCAAATGGTATGGAGATTGACGCTGCAGAGCATGAGGGTGTCGCTATGGAATTTCTTGCGGCGCCCGTCAGTGTGAACATTGAAGATAACCGCATGAAATCCATACGGTGTATTAGAATGGAACTCGGTGAACCGGATTCGAGCGGCCGCCGCCGTCCCGTTCCTCTCAAGGGCTCGGAGTATGACCTTACATGTGATTGGGTTATTTCTGCGATCGGTCAGGAAGCAGACCTCGATGGTATTGACAACAGTGGAAAAATTGCGGTAACAAAATGGAAAACAATCACGGCGAAGGAAGGAACCTTCAATACTGATCGTCCGGGTGTCTTTGCAGGCGGCGATGTGGTCACAGGCCCCGCCGATGCGATTGATGCGATTGCAGCCGGCCAACTGGCTGCCCGTGCTATTGTTAAATATATCAAAACCGGAGTCGTCGAACCGATCATGAATCGTTTTGAAAGCCGCAGGGATAATTTCCACAAATTAACTCCGAGCGATCTTCCCGCGATCGAGGTGTCAGAACGTCACCACATTGATGAACTGTCGGTCGAACAGCGGATCAAAACGTTCGATGAAGTTGAATATGCCTATGATGATGAGACTGCCAAGGCAGAGGCATTGAGGTGCGCAGAATGCGGATGTGATGCCGGACTTGCATGCGCCCTACAGGACTATTGTACTGAGTACGGTGTGGATCAGATGAGGTTCCTCGGCGAATTTAACCGGTACAAAGTCGATACACGGCATCCGTTTATAAAAATCGATTTAAATAAGTGTATCCGCTGTGGCAGATGCGTGAATACCTGCTCGGATATTCTGAATGTCTCTGCGCTCGGATTTGTCAATCGCGGTTTCCGTACTATCGTGAAGCCTGCACTTGAAAAGGCTCTCCACGAGACGAACTGCGTCGCCTGCGGAAACTGCATCGATGTCTGTCCCACGGGCGCTATAGTCGAGAAAATGCCTTTCCGGCGATCCGGACCCTGGGTGATGGATTCCATATACAACATCTGTAATTACTGCTCCGTGGGATGCAACATCACGCTAAAAGTCAAAACGCCCGATCTTTTCTTCGTAACTGGCGCTTCTCATGAAACGAAGCCTAATTATGGCGAGTTATGTGTACGCGGCCGGTTTGGCTACGAACAGTATCTTGACGGGAGTCGATTGACCAGACCGATGGTGAAAAAGGCCGGAAGGCTCGCACCGGCAAGCTGGGACGAGGCATTCGCAGCCGTCGAAGCAGGTCTCCGGCGCATACTGGAAGACCATACACCCGACCAGATCCTTGTGAGTGCATCGCCAAAACTGACAAACGAAGAATTGTACCTCACAGGTCGCATGGCACGGGCCGCCCTCGGTACAAACAATATCCATTCATTCTACAAAATGCTAAGCGGGGCAGATTACCATGCCCTTGATGAAATGCTAGGCGGCACATACTCGACTGTTGGAGTTGAGGAATTCGAGCGTGCGGATATCTATCTCATCGTTGGCAGTAATCCTACGGCCGAGAATCCCGTTCTCGGATGGAGAATTAAGAGGAAAATACGACAGGGTGCACGGGCGATCGTCATCAATTCTGCCGCCATCGATCTGACCAGACATGCAACCGCCTGGGCTGATCCCAGACGCGGGACCATTTCTGTTCTATTGAACGGTATAATCGCGGAATTGATACGTCGTGGAAGCGTGGACAGTAAATTCGTGAACGATAAGACGTCTAACTTCAACCAAATCAAAGAAAAGCTCTCCGCGTCCGACATCGCTGAAGTGTCTTCTATTACAGGTGTATCAAAGCAGGTGATAGGGACGATAGTCGATGTTCTTTCTGAAGGTGATAAAAAAATCGTAGCATGGTATAACCTGGACAGCAGATCCGAACGCTCCACGGAGGACTTGAAAGCCCTTGCGACGCTCATGCTATCTCTGGGCAAGATCGGAACTAGCGGCTCGGGTATCGCTCTCTTTTCACATCAGTGCAATTTCACCGGCATGCAGCTGGCAGGTTTCGATAATCGACTGTTACCCGGCGGTGTGCCCGTAACAAATCTGCGCATCCTCGATGAAGTAAAAAAGATGTGGACGACAGATATTTCATCCGTCATAAAGTCGGGCGGAACAAATATATCACGCAAAATACGCGAGGATAAGATCCGTGCAGCTCTGATATTCGGTGAAAATCCGGCTGTTACGGAAGAATATAATTCGTTCATCAATAACCTTGAATTTCTCGTTGTTGCTGATCTGTTCCGGACAGAAACGGTAAATGCGGCTGATGTATTTCTCCCCCTATCATCCTATCTGGAAACGCGGGGGCATTTTACAAACTGGAGCGGGGTACAGCAGGAACTCCATCCGATAGGTGAGCCCCCGACAGGGATGGCAGCTGTGGATATTCTGAAACGCCTCTGCTCTCTCGTCGGGCACGATGTTGAATATCGATCCGTTAAGGATATCACTGAGGAACTGAATCAGCTCGTCATGCAAACGCTTCCTCTTGGGCGCATTGATGGATCTTTTATGACCGCAGACGGCAAAGCGCACTTTACGCCCTATTCGGATGTGGTGATGACAACATCGCCGACGGTTCCTCAAGTTCTCCCGATTGAAGCGCGATTGGCAGAACGGCTGAAATTTATCAATACATAAGTTTTTTATGGAAAGGAGGTTACATCGCTGATGGATACAACGATTCTTGTAATTAATCCGGGATCGACCTCGACGAAACTTGCAATTTATAAGGGGGGAGAATTAAATAAGAGCGGTAAGATTCAGCATCCGTCTGAAGATTTGGCCCGGTATACCAGGATATGGGACCAGTACCCGTTTCGTATGGGTGTAATCAGAGCCTGGATAATAGAAAATCTTAAAGAATGTAACGGAGTGGTTGCGATGGGAGGATTGTTGAGGGCGCTTGAAGGCGGAACATACCTTGTAAATCAGAAAATGCTCGATGATGCCAGGTCAAACCTGCAGGGTGAACATGCCTCCAATCTTGGTTGCGTAATGGCGCATGAAATTGCTCAGGATTATAAATGCCCGGCTTTTACTGTTGATCCTGTTTCGGTAAACGAGTTTGAGCCGCTGGCCTTCTACTCTGGCCATCCTGAAATAAAAAGACGGAGCCTTTCACATGTGCTAAATATTCACGCTGCCGCCCGACGCGCTGCGGCCGAGTGCAACAAACCTCTCTCAAGCACGTCATTTATTATATGTCACCTCGGCGGCGGTATATCGGTCGCGCCCGTCCGTGGGGGGAGAATCATTGATGTTAACGATGCTTCGAGTGACGGTCCTTTCACACCCGAACGAACCGGCGGTTTGCCGCTTCAGCCGTTTATTTCGCTCTGTATGTCGGGCAAATACGATGAGCAGGGTTTGCGCAAGTTTGTGATGGGTAAGGGAGGACTCGTTGCATATCTCGGGACAAACTCCATTGAAGAGGTCGAGAAACGGATCGGTAGCGGTGACAAGAGTGCGCGGGAGGTATACGAGGCGATGGCTTACAAGATTGCCAAGGAAGTTGGAGCGATGTCAACAGTTCTGCAGGGTAAAGTAGACCGGATTATTCTGACTGGAGGTATCGCTCATTCCGTTATGCTGACTTCCTGGATACGGGATCGCGTAAGTTTCATTGCTACCGTGCTCATTTATCCGGGTGAAGACGAAATGCTCGCGCTTTCACAGGGCGCGTTGCGAATTCTTAAAGGTGAAGAACAAGCGAAGGAGTATTGAGTCATGATTAAAAACTTTGATGAACTACTTGCCACAGCAAAAACAGTCCAGGGGAAAAAGGTTGTTGTAATCTATCCAACTAACGAAGAGACACTATCGGCGGTTGTTGATGCCTGCAAGCACAAACTCGCAAAATTTGTTCTCGTGGGGGATGAGGAAATCATCAAAAAGAAAATGGGAGTACCGGTTCCTTCAGGTGTTGAAATAGTGCATGAGAGTGTTGTAGGGATAGCGATTCAGAAGTCGATAGAACTCGTTCGGGAGGGGAAGGGTGATGTTCTTCTGAAGGGCGGCGTGGATACAGGGACGATGATGAAGGCTATTCTTCAGGAGGAGGCAGGAATCCGAACCGGCAGATTACTCTCTGATGTTTGTTTGATAGAAATTCCTGAAAGGAAAGATAGCAAACTGATTATGGTAACAGACGGTGGTGTCACCTTGGCTCCGGATCTGAAGGAAAAATTAGAACTTATAAAAAACTCCGTTGAAGTTGCTCATGCGTTGGGTAACGAGAATCCCAGGGTTGCCGTTCTTTCGGCGATAGAGTTTGTTAATCCGAATCTTCAATCCACTGTTGATGCAGCGGTTTTAACGAAAATGAACGATCGTGGACAAATTAAAGGTTGTATAGTTGATGGTCCGCTTGCATTTGACAACGCCGTGTCAGCGGAAGCGGCTGCAGAGAAGGATTTGAAATCTCCCGTAGCTGGGAAAGCAGATATTCTGGTGCTTCCTTCGATTGAGGCGGCGAATATTTTCGTAAAGGGTATCACATATTATTCAGGATTCCGGCGTGCTCATGTTATAATGGGCGCAAGAATCCCCATTCTTATCCCATCACGTGCGGATAAGAGCGATACAAAACTACTCTCCATCGCACTTGGTGTGATAATGTCGGGTTGGAAGGAATGACCGTGCGCACCTTGCGAAGTTTTGCTGGGTATTATAACTAGATACCTTCTCAAGGTTTACCCGGCATTCTTTTAACGCCCGCCCCTGCCTGCCATTGGGCAGGTTCTAGAATCGGACGTTAGGTCAGATATCCGTTCTGAGGAACGGGTTCTATGAGGGGTGGACCTCCCGAAGGTACTAGTAAACCTCCCGGAGGTTAACTCGGTCCAATCACAGCAAACCTCCGGGAGGATTGCTTGGTGAATCTTTTAGAGGATTGCCACGTAAACAATCGGTAGGTGACACCCAAACTTTCCACATCTGTGTGAGAAATGTCATTACAAAATTGACTTTTTACGATTTGAGATGTATATTATCGTAAATTGTCATAAGTTATCCCATGACATATATGGAGGTTACACGTGCTTAAAAAAAGCCAGAGGGCTCAGCGAGTTTTCCAACCGGCTGAAAAAGCTCCCCGCCTTGATCATTTCCAGCAAATAAGATCTCTCAGTTCGATGAATCGAAAGATTCACAAACTTGAACGATCACTGGCGGAACGGGAAAACGAAGTCTGGACGCTCAAGCAGCTTTTGCTGTACCGTTAAAGAAGTTCTAACTCGCGAATTTATAATAGTCGCGAAAAAACATTTCTCAGGGAAATTCCCTCCAAGTATATCCTTTATCTTTTTTTGAAATTGAGGTAAGCGGTTATTTCGTTTTTTAAATCGCAATGATAACCTCTCCCCCTGAATCCCCCTCTCCACGAGTGGAGAGGGGGACAGTAGCCCGCCCGCCCGACTGAAGTCATTCAGTCGGGCGGGGGAGAGGGTAAAAAGATCGGCGGGGGCGGGGTGAGGTCTCAATAATTACGAAGTGCAAATCTGAAACCCCATCCCAGCCTTCCCTTTCACAAGTAGGTTCCCAAAGAGGACTGAAGGAACCAGAGTTGAAAGCATCTCCCCTTACCAAGGGGGAGATTATAGAGGGGGTTTTGGACATACATGACTTACTTCTTACCTTTGCTCGCACCCCTTAACTCTTCAGCGATTGTCTTTATCTCCGTTAAATCGCGCTGCATTTCGCTCCATCCGTACCACAACGCGTAATCAGGATTTGCATGGAAGGTTCCCTGGAATGCCCTCATTCGGTGTTCGAGAAACATTACAAAGAGCTTTTGCTCAATTGTTGTCGGCGCATCATGAAATGCGAGCAGATCCGGGAATCCAGATGCATAATTCTTAGGTTGTTTCAGGATCCCGTCCTTGTATAAGGTCGCTACGGTCCGGATTGCTTCAGCCGTCAGGTGATCGGCTTCTTTTATCATGTTGTCGCCCTTTTCCAGTTCCCCTTTTGCGAAATTACGAGAATGACATTGGTTACATGTGGCAATCATTTTGTCACGTTCCCTCTGCCAGCTTTCCTGATCAAGTCGGGCAACATCGGCTCCCTTTACTACATCAAGCCGGGCGGTTGGCTTCCCTTCCGGATCAAGTACCCCAAGGCCCTGTAAAATTACGGCACGATCATCCGCCCATTGCTTATCCTCCGGCATGGGCAATCGGACTGCAAGAAAGCCCCATGCAGTGCGGACTTCATGATTACCGCTTTGCATGTGGCATGTCTGGCATGTAGGTGCCGCAGTATTTTCCGCAAGTACTTTGTTCTGCTTTAAAAGGTATCGTACGCCGTGCTTAGATGCGGAATACATTTCCCACTGCGGATGGTCGAAGCCCATATGGCATGTCTGACATGCCTGCGGCTGCAGGGCTTCTTCCCTCGAAAATGTATGACGCGTATGGCAGGCGTCGCATGAGGCGACTCCGAATCCTGCACCGTCCTTCTTCAACTGCTTTATTTCTTCCTCGCTCTTAATGCCGAGTTTATGGCAGCCGCCGCATCCCTTCATTCCTTCGGTCAGAGCCATCGGCTGAAAGTGTGTAGTCGGCATTGCCTTCATCGCAGCCCAGGCAAGTGCGTGCTTGCCTTTCTTGAACTCCGCAACCCTATCACGATGACACTCGCCGCAGGTTTCAGGTGTCGGGATCTGAACCTTTGCAATATCCAGCGTGGATGTATGCTGATCCCCATGGCAGGTAGCACAATCGACGCCGCTCCGGCTGTGCCTGCTTGCCTGCCAATCGGAAACGATGCCCGGAGTGGTGGAATAATGGCACTCTTCACAGTTCTGCGCAGAAAGACCGCTGACAAGAATAATGCTCAGAAAACAGAGTAATACAATTCTGTAATGATATTTCATAACAATCCCTTCAGAAATTTGTGGTAGTGATATTAATAAAATGTGAGGTGATATTCAAATTTATATGCTCGTTGTAATCGATTATATGCAGATTTATCTGCATAGTTTTTTTAAGGTTGGATTATCGTGAAGCGGATTTAATGGCAGTTATAACTAGATCGTGGGATGTGCTTCGTGAAAATGGGGTCAGTGCAAGATCGCCGTAGAGCCGGGTTTGCTTGAGACCTGATTTTATCAGAATATTTCTGAGGTCCATACTCCCGATCGGCCGGATCGGTATGGAGCGCAGATCGTGCTCAAGAGTCTCCGTGTTAATTGTAAGCAGGTTGAAGAGTATCTGTTTTTCATGGAACTCGTAATATCGGATGTAGAGATTATCACCGGCTTTCTTTATCCTCTGAACACGTTCCTTCTGTTTGAGTATCTTATCGTAATTGAGTATCTGGAGAATCAGAACTCCCCCCGGTTTGAGGAGTTTCGCGAATTTACTTATTGTTTTCTTAAGATGAACGGGTGAAGGAAGATGAACAAGCGAGTTACCAAGGCAAAACACGGCATCGAAGGATAAGCCGGGCAGGTGCATTTTTAAAAAATCTGTATCGATAGTATCAATTGCAAGATTCTGTGATTGTGCATGTTGGCGGAGCTTGCGGAGCATTTCCCCTGAGATGTCGATAGCCGTGACGCTGACGCCGCACCGTGCCAGCAGAATGGAATGGAATCCTGAACCTGCACCAGCGTCGAGTGCACTCGTTATTGAGTATTTATTTACAAGACTCCGGAAGCGAGGCTCTTCAAGCGCGAGTCGTTTATCGAATGAAATCATCCGGTCGTAATCGTTTGCTATGCTATCGTAAAACCGACGAACATCCTGATTTTTCATTTCTCTATTCTCATTCCCAGATTTAAATTGCAGATTTTTTCAGAATATCGCCCTGAATCCCGACAACTATTACTTCGAGCGGAATATCTGCTCCGGCCTGAAGAATTGCTTCGCGGGCAATGTGTACAAGTCCTGAACAGCACGGAACTTCCATGATGACGACGGTGAGACTTTTAATGGAAGATGCCTTGATAATATTTGTAACTTTCTGGACGTAAGGTTGTGTATTATCAAGCTTGGGGCAGGCAACAGCAATCGCGTGGTTGTCAAGAAATTCATCATGGAAATTCGGATACGCAAACGGTACGCAGTCGGCAATGAGGTACAAATCTGCATTAGCAAAATATGGTGCAAATGGCGGTACAAGCTGAAGCTGTACAGGCCATTGCCTAAGTTTTGATTCGGTGCCCGTCCTTGTAAGATGTTGAGAGTTCAACTCCATCGGCCTTGTCGAGGGGCATCCGGCAGGTTGATGTGCATGGGGAGTTCTCTCCCTAATTTTTATGGATTCCTTAACAAGAGTAGGATTACCCTGTGACGAACCGTGGGATATCCCTGCTATGTGATTCTTTACTCCCAGTTCGTCAAAATCTTCAACCATCATCTCCGTTATCGATAATGCTCCCTGCGGACATTCGCCTAAACACGCACCTAATCCGTCGCAGTAGCTGTCACGGACGAGTCGGGCTTTTCCATCGATTATTTGCAACGCGCCTTCCGGACAGGATGGGATACATAATGCGCACCCGTCGCAGAGCGCTTCGTTGATGCGGATTATTTTTCTTTTAACCATTCCGACTCACATCAATTTTTTAAAATATAATTGTGTACTTGATACTGTAATTTCTCGACGTTCATATTCTTAGTATCGGATAATTTTGTCTGAATTATTCACAAAAAAAATGGTGATTTAATCCACCATTTTATATTGATGTTTTTGTGTTATGCCCGCCATCTCAAGAATATTTCTTGTCGCAAGCATCTTGTGGATCTTTTCCCTTACATCGTTCCACTCTTTATGTACTGCGCAAGGTTCATCGCCGGAGCAATCCGGAAATCCGAAAACACATTTTTCCATAAACGAGAGGCCGTCGATGGCTTCCACGATCTGAAGGAGTGTTATCTCTTTCGCCGGTAATGCAAGCCTGAAACCGCCCGCCGGTCCCTTATGGGAAAAGAGAAGACCCTTCCGCGTAAGATCCTGCAGTATTTTTGCCACAAAGTGGTAGGGTATCTCTAATTTCTTCGTCAGTTCTTTGATCGAAGTCATTTCATTTTCGCGCTTTAATGCAAGGTATAAAACGGCTTGCATCGCATATTCACATTGTCGGCTGAAAATTATACTCATATCATTTAAGAGGAATTTGTCTTAATATATCTCCATTTTGTCGGATTTCCAAATGCGGTTATTTATATGAGTATAGAGACTTCATGTAATTGGCGCGCTCGAAAGCTGTAGGATCAGCGACCGACTTCTGGCTGAGACTTCCTTTCATCTGGCTGATCGATTTATAATCATTTTCTGTCATCCATTCTTCCATATCACTCAGCACCTTTTTAATGTGGTCAGGTCCGTGTTTCAACAGTGCGGAGCACATCATTGTCACGTCGGCGCCGACCATCAGCATCTTGATAACGTCTTCTGCATCGTGTATTCCGCTTGTGGCAGCGAGACTTGCTTTAACGTGGCCGAACAGGATTGCAATCCACCGGAGGGGCAGACGCATCTCTTGTGAAGTGCTGAGATTCACGCACGGATTTATCTCCAGAGTGGTTAGATCGATGTCAGGCTGATAAAATCTGTTGAAGAGCACAAGTCCGTCGGCGCCCGCATTGGCGAGGTTTTTTGCCATGTTGGACATGGCGCTGAAATATGGACTTAATTTGACTGCAACAGGTATGCGGATACTCTGCTTTATCGATTTGAGTAGCTCAATATACTGACGCTCAATGTCCGGTCCCAGGGTATTTGGGTCCGTGGGTATGTAGTACACATTTAATTCGAGGGCGTCGGCACCCGCTTCCTGAATTTTTTTTGCATATTTTGTCCAGCCGCCGACCGACACGCCGTTGAGACTTCCGATGATCGGTATCCCCAGATCCTCTTTTGCCTTCTTAATTAGTTCTAAATACTCATCTGGTCCCGTGTTATACTGCTGCACGTCAGGGAAGTAACTAAGGGCTTCGCTGTAACTTTCTGTACCTTGTGATAGATAATGGAGAAGTTCCGATGTTTCATGCGCTATCTGTTCTTCAAATATTGAGTACATCACAATTGCCGATGCGCCGGCATCTTCCAGCTGCTTCATGCCGTCGAGTGTGTATGAAAGAGGCGATGCCGATGGAACGATCGGGTTTTTTAATTTTAATCCGAGATAATGTGTCGTGAGATCCATAATTGCTTCCTCTAATTGTGTGCTTCTTTAAAATATTCTCATGTTATGAATTATGATGTAATAAAGTTCTTACTTAAATATGCGATTTCAGACCCCCGCGGTTGCGATACCGGTCGGAAGCAGATTATTGAGTATTTCAGCTTTATCTCCTGTCGGAGCGTTATTCCTTCTTTCCTCCGTTTCCACTCTGTGCAAGGTGCTCGTATATCTTCCAGCGCGTGTAAATGTCCTGTTGAGCGAGCGCGCTCAGTTCTTTTGCCCGGGCCGGGTAGCTCTTCTCAAGCATCTTGAACCGGGTCTCCATGTCTGTGAAGTCTTTAAGCGGCCTGCTCGGAGCTTTCGAATCGAGCTTGAGTGGATTTTTTCCTTCCCGTGCAAGCTCTGGATTGTAGCGGAAGAGCGGGAAATAACCCGCTTCCACGGCGACTTTCTGGTTCTGCATGCCGCGGGTCATGTTAATTCCATGTGCAATGCAGTGAGAATAGGCGATAATAATCGACGGCCCGTTGTATGCTTCTGCCTCCAGAAATGCCCGGAGGGTCTGCAGATCATTTGCCCCCATCGCGACGTTTGCGACGTAAACGTTGCCGTATGTTACGGCGAGCATGCCGAGGTCTTTTTTGGCGGTCGACTTACCAGATGCGGCAAACTTTGCAATTGCCGAACGCGATGTAGCTTTCGACATCTGACCGCCGGTGTTGGAATACACTTCAGTATCGAGCACGAGGATGTTCACGTTTCGTCCAGATGCAAGAACATGATCGAGTCCTCCGTACCCTATGTCGTATGCCCACCCGTCTCCGCCGATGATCCAGATACTTTTCTTGACGAGATTATCTGCGAGACTCATAAGATTTTGCGCATCGGGAGAATTAATAATGCGGAGTTTTTCTTTGAGTGTTTTCACCCGTTCACGTTGATCGTAAATGCCTGCTTCATCGGTTTGCTGGGCGTTGAGAATGTCATTCACCAGCTGTGTGCCGATCTGAGAAGCGAGTTTCTGGACTAGTTCTTTCGCCATCTCCGTATGCTTGTCGATGGTGAGGCGCATGCCCAGACCAAACTCGGCGTTATCTTCAAAGAGGGAATTCGACCATGCCGGTCCCCGTTTATTGGCGTCAACACAGTATGGGGTCGTCGGAAGGTTCGCGCCGTAGATCGATGAACAGCCCGTTGCATTTGCGATGATAGCCCTATCACCGAAAAGCTGTGTTACGAGTTTGACGTACGGAGTTTCACCACAGCCGCCGCATGCTCCGGAATATTCAAAAAGCGGTATCAGGAATTGCGATCCCTTGATAGTATCAACCTTCACCGCTCTTCGATCGACATCCGGTATATTCAGGAAGAACTCGTAGTTGGCGCGTTCCGATTCGCGTATAGGCGGCTGGGGCTTCATGTTAATTGCTTTAACCTTTGCTTCCGATTTGCTCTTTGCCGGGCAGATATCAACGCAGAGTCCGCAACCGGTACAATCTTCGGGTGCAATCTGTACCGTGTATTTCAGTCCCTTGAATTCGTTACCCTTGAAATCAATTGACATATACGTTGGCGGTGCATTCTTAAGGAGATTCGGGTCATAGACCTTTACCCGGATGGCTGCGTGCGGACAGACCATCACGCACTTATTGCACTGTATACAGATTTCCGGTTCCCAGACCGGGATTTCCAGAGCTATGTTACGCTTTTCCCACTGAGCTGTTGCTGTGGGGAATGTACCGTCGGTTGGAAACGCACTAACCGGCAATGAATCGCCCTCGCCAGCAATGATTCGCGCGAGGACATTCCTGACATATTCCGGCGCTTTAGGTGATACAGTCGGCGGCATCTCTATCGTGCTGGTAACGTTTGCAGGAACTTTGACTTCGAAGAGATTGGCAAGAGTCTTATCAACAGCATCGAAGTTTTGCTTCACGACGTCGGCACCTTTTTTGCCGTATGTTTTTTCAATTGATTTCTTAATTGCCGCAATTGCATCATCTTTGGGGAGCACACCTGATATAGCGAAAAAGCACGTCTGCATGATGGTATTAATGCGTTCACCCATTCCCGTTTCTTTTGCGACATTGTACCCATTGATAATGTAGAACTTTATTTTTTTCTCAATAAGGCCTTTCTGAATGTGTTTTGGGAGTTTATCCCAGACTTCATCAACGCCGTAGAGACTGTTTAAGAGGAATGTTGCACCGGGTATTGCATTCTTTAAAAGGTCATACTTTTCAAGGAAAAACCACTGGTGACATGCGACGAAACTTGCCTTATCGATGAGGTAGATTGAGTGGATGGGGCGCGGGCCGAACCGCAGGTGTGACACCGTTGTCGATCCCGATTTCTTTGAATCGTATACGAAATATCCCTGAGCAAAGAAGTCCGTGTCTTCGCCGATGATTTTAATGGAATTCTTGTTCGCCCCGACTGTCCCGTCGGCACCGAGTCCGTAAAAAATTGCCCGAACAACGTCCGGCGATTCGGTGGTGAATGACGGATCGTAGGAGAGACTTAGTTTCGTGACGTCGTCCTCAATGCCTACCGTAAAGTGATTTTTAGGTGTGCTTTGAGACATGTTGTCAAATACTCCTTTTACCATCGCCGAAGTAAACTCCTTTGAGGACAAACCGTAGCGTCCGCCTAGAACCTTCGGAAAAGTCTTAAGAGGAAGCGTTCCGTTGTTATATGCCTCAGTGAGGGCGGCGACGATATCGAGATAGAGAGGTTCTCCAATGGCGCCGGGTTCTTTTGTCCTGTTGAGGACGGAAATCGTTTTTACTGTCTTTGGAAGAGCTTTGAGAAAATGTTCAGCGGAAAACGGTCGGTACAGACGTACTTTGATTACTCCGATTTTCTCGCCCTTTGCCGCGAGGTATTCGACTGTTTCATGTGTTGTTTCAGCGCCTGAGCCCATAATGATGATAATGCGCTCTGCATCCGGTGTGCCAATAAACTGGAACAGTTCATATTTCCGCCCCACTACCTTCTCAAATTTTTCCATCACCCGTTGTACGATTTTCGGGCATTCCTGGTAAAACCGATTAACTGTTTCGCGTGCCTGGAAAAAGACGTCGGGATTTTGGGCAGTTCCGCGAAGTACAGGGCGGTCCGGACTGAGAGAACGAGAGCGATGGGCGCGTATCAGTTCATCATTTATCATTGCCCGCATCATTTCATCAGAGAGTTGTTCGATTTTCATTACCTCATGCGAGGAACGGAATCCGTCGAAGAAGTGGACGAACGGAACGCGAGATTCCAGTGTCGCTGCCTGTGCGATGAGCGCAAAGTCCATAATTTCCTGTATTGAGTTTGACGCAAGCATTCCCCATCCGGTTGACCGAGTTGCCATAACGTCGCTGTGGTCTCCAAAAATAGATAGTGCATGTGTTGCGACTGTTCGCGCGGCAACATGGAAGACCGTTGATGTAAGTTCACCGGCGATTTTAAACATATTCGGAATCATGAGCAGGAGACCCTGTGACGAGGTGAAGGTCGTTGTGAGAGCGCCTGTCTGGAGTGCACCGTGCACTGCACCTGATGCGCCTCCTTCACTCTGCATCTCGACCACCTGAGGTATGGTCCCCCACAGATTTTTCCTGCCGAGCGCCGACCACTCGTCGGACCATTCACCCATCTGAGACGATGGTGTAATGGGGTAGATGGCAATTACTTCGTTAAGTCTGTGAGCCACATATGCGGCGGCTTCGTTGCCGTCGATAGTGACCATGATACGATTTGTTTTATTTTCCATGGCGTCGTTCGGAAAGTGATGAATAAAAGAACATATTAACGGGAAGAAGAGGTACAAGAATCATTCCACCTCTGGGTC
>CAYGXH010000007.1:0-22043 GCA_964353675.1 uncultured Chlorobiaceae bacterium | reverse complement strand
TTTACCAGTTTTAGCTACAGCTTTAGCTTTCTTTTCAGCTGCTTTATATATTTCTCCATAAGCCATATCTTGTTTTGCTGTAGTACTTTCGCCTTTAAATATATCAAAAAGTTGTTGTAAATAAGTAGGTTTACCTGCTAATCCAGATGCAGCAAGTTTAGCTTTAACAGCTTCCATTGATGCGAGTAATTGGGTCACGAGCAATCCGCAGCGTTCCGGTGCATACGGCGCGAGCTGTGTCGTAATTTTATCAATGCCCCTTATAATCTCAGATGCATCTGTTTTCTGAAAGATACGTGCAGCCTCCATCAAGCCCCGAAGAACCGTTTGATCCTCCTTTTTACAGCGCTCCGATACGAGTTTCCAGGCTTCGAAGGCGTGTGCGAAATGTGCGTCATTGAAATAATTGACACCCCTTTCAAATTCTTCCCAATCCTCTGGCGACAAGACGTTATGGTCCGCCTGCTTGTGACGCGGTTTTTTTACATTTTTCCGGTTGTTCATGGTCTTCTTGCATAAAATAGTAAAAAGAACATCATCACGCAATTCCAATAAGAAATATTTTTATTCGTCCATTGGCGGTTGCCATACACCCGGTATGCGTGTATTACACTTTGGACAATATTTCCCCGCTAATCGGTTTTCCAAGATATGATATCCTGTCCGCTCGATTAATAATTCACGACATGCATGACAGTAGGTACTCTCGTACTTCCTCACACCGCCCGGGATATTTCCTGCATATACGTAGCGCAATCCTTCCTCATATCCGATTTCCACCGCCCGGAGAAGTGTATGCGCCGGCGTCGAAGGCGCATCGGTCATTTTATAATCAGAATGGTATGCAGTCACGTGCCACGGTATATCGTTCGAGACAGTACGGATGAATCCGGCAATATCGCGGAGTTCTTCATCAGAATCATTCATCCCGGGAATAATGAGCGTTACTATCTCAACCCAGAAATTTTTCTCTACTGCCGCCTGTATAGTATCAAGTACATTCTTGAGGACGCCACCCATCTTCCGGTATTGTTCCTCACGGAAACTCTTGAGATCGATTTTGAAGAGATCAAGCCACGGTTGAAGGTACTCAATGACCTCCGGAGTCCCGTTACCGTTTGATACGAAGGAAGTAAGGAGGCGGTTTATTTTCGCCAATTTGAATACTTCCACACTCCACTCGCTTGTAATGAGCGGTTCATTGTACGTGCTGGTGATTACGGAGGCATGGTGTTTTCTTGCTATACCGATGATCTGTTCTGCAGAAATGATTTCAACCGAAGATACGGCATGGGGATCACGAAGAGTTTGCGAAGTGACCCAGTTCTGACAGAATGGACAATGGAAATCGCATCCGAGCATACCGAAACTCAGAGCAGAGACACCCGGGAGCACATGGAAAAAGGGTTTTTTCTCGATTGGATCAAGAGCAATCGAACTCACATACCCCCACGGTACCTGAAGTTTTCCGTTTCGGAGAAACCGAATCTTACAGATGCCGTCCTTCCCTTCGCCAATTTTACACCGGTGTCCGCAGGCAAAACATTCAACTCTTCCGTCATCGAGTCTGCGGTATAATTCGCCCCCGGCGGTATGTGCCGATAGAAGTTCCCGCAGCATGATTGATTCAGAATTCGTCATGTTGCCCTACCTCCCTCTATTTGCATCGCAGATTTACCTCGCAGCGCCAATCGCTTTAACACTGCGAGGTTGATCACATCTTCATGTAAATCTTTGCCTTTCTTCGTTTCAATGACCTTCGGGAGATTTACGAGACGTGCATCCTGCATCAGGCACCGAAATCCTATCTTTCCGATCCTACCCTTGCCAATATGCTCGTGGCGGTCAATCCGGGAACCGAGCTCTCTTTTTGAGTCATTGATGTGTATCGCGTATAACCGACTGATTCCTACCACATCGTCGAATTCTTCCATCACACCTTCATACTCCTTTTCATCGGAAATATTGTAACCTGCCGCATGGATGTGACATGTATCGATGCACACGCCGATTCGTTCAGGACTTTCAATCCCATCAATAATCTTTCGCAAATGCTCAAACCTGTATCCGAGCGTCGTACCCTGACCTGCAGTCGTTTCCAGAAGGGTTACTACACTACATTTTGCAGTAGTACTGTGGACAAAGTTTAGTGAGTCCACAATTTTTCCCAATCCCTCCGATTCCCCCGCCCCCATATGTGCACCGGGATGAAAAATTAGGAGAGGAATCCCTAAAAGATCGCACCGAACAATTTCCTCGATGAACGCCTTACGCGATTTATGCAGTACAGTACGGTCGCGTGCACATAAATTTATAAGGTACGAATCATGCGCCATCACACGGCGGATTCTTGACTTCAAGACGGCAGTTTTGTAGCTTGCGATATCCTGTTCAGTAAGCTGTTTAGCAGCCCATTGATTGGAGTTTTTTGTAAACACCTGGAGTGCAGTACATCGAATGCTCTCGGCACGCTCGACTGCTCTATAAATCCCCCCTTCAATGGACTCATGAGCACCAAGGATGAGCTGACCGGCTTCATTAACGGCTGCTGACGATTTTTTTTCCACTCGCTTCATACGATATAATATGAAAAAGAACATCGAAAAGCGCAAATATGAAAATCCTTAACAAAATAGCTTCAAAAAAGAAAAAAATAATCGTCGGATTGATGTCGGGTACTTCAGCCGATGGCATTGATTCCGTAATTATCGAAGTTGAGGGACATGGGATATCCACAGCGTTCCGACAGATCGCCTTTTCCACATATCCCTATCCAATAGGCTTTAAAGAACTGCTGCTGAAAAATTCCGGTGTGAAGAGTGCACGACTCGATACTATAACCCGCCTTAATATCCTCGTAGGGACACTCTTTGGAGAAACTGTAAGAAAAATAGTCAGGAAAGCCGGATTGCGGATGGAGGACGTGGATCTGATCGGTTCACATGGTCAGACGATATGCCACCTGCCGGTACCGGTCTCGCTCTTTGGAAGGAACATTCGTTCGTCATTGCAGATCGGTCATCCCGGCGTAATCGCAAAATTCACGGGGATACCGACAATCGGTGACTTCCGTATTGCGGATATTGCAGTCGGAGGTTCGGGAGCTCCGCTCGTCCCATTCTTCGATTACATAATGTTCAGATCAACGAAGAAAAACCGACTCCTTCTCAATATTGGCGGCATCGCAAATCTCACATCACTGCCGAAAGCCTGTTCCACAAAATCGGTACGAGCATTCGATACTGGCCCGGGAAATATGATCATCGACAATCTCATGATGCGGTTTTTTAAAAACCGGTACGACAAGGGCGGTAAAATTGCCGCATCCGGAAAAATACTACCTCATATCCTCTCATGGTTGATGGAACACCCATACCTGAGACAAAATCCTCCAAAGTCAACCGGCCGGGAGATGTTTGGAAGGGAATTTGCCGACAAGATCGTTCGTCGCTGCAGAAATGAGCATAAAAATGATATAATAACTACCGTGAGCGAATTTACAGCAATCACAGTCTATGACAGCTACCGCAGGTTTATCAGGTCAAGAATGATTCCGGATGAATTGTTTGTGAGCGGCGGCGGGGCACATAACAATTACATTATGGAAGCACTGCGTCGTTACTTCCCTGAGGTACGCGTTTCCGTCACCGATGAAGAAAATGTATCTTCAGATGCCAAAGAAGCAATTTGTTTTGCTATCCTCGCTAATGAAACACTCCACGCCAAACCCGGAAATATTACCGGTGCGACCGGCGCACTGCATGAAACAATTCTTGGAACGATTTGTTTTCCTTAAAAGTCAGTTGTAAAGAAGAGTGTCAATAAAACTCCGGCCATAACAAGCTGGATAATACGGTATAGATTTGGCCGACTGGTTTTGAGATAATTCCAAAAGAAAGCCGCGGTCAGCATAAGGGCAAGGAGGCCGATGAAGATGAGGGCAGAATTTATGAGTGTCAGATTCGTTCCGAAATACACGAGGAGATTGCATGAAGGATTGAGCGCTGACCCGTAAAGAACGAGGAGATGTGCAACATATACGAAGAGGGATTCAATTCCGAGAATTGTTAGAATGCGCCGGTACTTCTGGAGTCTCGGGGCAATATACCAGATTGACGAGAATACAATCATCAGCGACCCGATCCGAACGAGGAAGTAGTTGGGACTCGTAAACCAGTAATTATAGGTCGGGTAGATGGTAATGGGAAGATTATCAAAAATCACGCCGGCAATGATAGCAGCGGCTCCGAAAACCGTAAGCCAATACATGAATCGTCGTTCACTGCCAGTTTCCACCGCAACCAGAAATTCCCACGATACGATAACGCCGGCATAAAGAAAACCTACGTATGGAAACAGCGGAAACGGAGAGCAATAGTTGCCGTTCAACAACTGGGAGACGGGAATGGGGATCAATTTCATAAAATCGATATCCCAGATGAACGGCGTCAGAAAGCAGACAAGGCCAACCGTCGTCATGACCAGAATGTAAAATCTCGATTCTTTTTTGAAGAAAAAAATCAAAGCATGGAGCGAGAGCAATCCTATCCCGATACAATGCAGAACATCAGATTGAAACAACTGGGTATAATTCCCAACTGTTCCTTCAAGGATGATTTTTCTGAAGGATAAAAATGGCAGGTGAAGAAAGTATCCCAGAAGAATAACGAGGAGCAGACGCTTTACCCTCCTCGCAACGGGCGGATCCCAGTGGTGATATTCTTCCCAACGCCTGCGGGTTGATATGACGAATGTCAATCCCGCACCGAATAGAAAGGCGGGAGCGCTGAGACCGTGGAAGAATTCATGGAACTCGAATCCAACGGTTTGTTGAACTGTTGGAGGCAGAAAAGCCCGGAGGACATGCCCTTCCAGCATGAGAAGAATCACGGCGCTTCTGTAGAGATCAATGAACAGGTGCCGTTGTTGCAGAGCAGGACGTCCCACATGGGGCCACATATGCGAGACCCTCATTAAAGAAGACTATTACACAGCGAGAACACAGTTAATTGCCGCGGTGTTTACGATATCATCAACGCTGCACCCTCGCGACAAATCGAAAGCAGGTTTCGCCAATCCCTGAACAATCGGCCCTACCGTTTCCGCTGCTCCCAGTCGCTGTGCCACCTTGTAACCGATATTACCTGCATTAAGATCAGGGAAGATCAGTACGTTCGCATTTCCCTGGATAGGACTTGCCGGCGCCTTTGCAGCTGCGACTTTCGGGACGATAGCAGTATCGAACTGCAGCTCGCCGTCTACGATTAGATGCGGGGCTTTCTGTTTGACCAGAGCGGTAGCTTGCTGTACCTTTTCAACCAGCGGATGATCTGCACTCCCTTTTGTCGAAAACGAAAGCATTGCGACTCTTGGTTCTTCTCCGAGTATTTTTTTATGATTTTCGGCAGTTACGACCGCGATATCTGCAAGCTGTTCGGGAGTCGGATCCGGTACAACGGCGCAATCTGCGAAAGAAAATATTTTATTTGGAAAAATCATGATGAAGAAGCTTGAAACAATCTTTATCCCCTCCTTCAAGCCGATTACCTGAATTCCGGCACGAATCACATCGCCCGTTGTTGATAGCGATCCGGCGACACTTCCGTCTGCCGCACCCTCGTGCACCATCATCGCACCAAAGAAAAGCGGATGCTGGATTGTCTTCTGAGCCTCAGAGAGGGTTATACCCTTATGCTTACGCATATTGAAGAATATATTGGAATAATCGTTTAACCGATCCGACGCAACAGGATCAATGATACGGATTGCATCAAGCGATGATCCGATTGACTGTGCCTTCAGACGTATCTGATCCTCATTTCCGATGAGCACAGGTATAGCAATCCCTTCATCGAAAAGAATTCGTGCTGCCTTAATTGTTCTTTCATCGGTGGCGTCAGGAAATACTACGGTTTTTTTATTTTTTTTTGCTTGTTCTTTAATACTTGTAAGAAGCTGCGAGGGCATCATATTGTTTTTTCCGGAAAAGATTAAAAATGTGTGAGTGAATTGAGTCATAGAAAGTTCGTTTTTTTTCAATCGAAAAGCAAACCGGTCCGGAAAATAATTTCGCACTTTGACCGAAAAGAAAAAAATATTTCTACTGATCCTGCCGCCTGAAAAAAATTATCTCATGATCCTATTCATGACGGCGCCACAGCGTAAAAATCATTCAAATTCCAAGTAAATCTGCCTTTTTGTCACATAAAATTAATTTACTTTAATACTACCCATTTTATTGATTTTTTAACTATTTATCGCTATTTTAAGATCGTCAAATATATCTATTCCTGCCATTTATGACATATTACCAAATAAAACTGATTCCGGTGATTTTATCCATATCCGAGCACATCGGATGATTGAGAAGGAAAAGAAAATCTATCTGGAAACCTACGGCTGTCAGATGAATCTTGCTGATTCCGAAATCATAAATGGGATTCTGAGAGACAGCGGATTAGCCTCTACGAAAGACATTACCGAAGCCGACGTAATACTGGTCAACACATGCAGTATCCGTGAACATGCGGAACAGAGAATATACGGACGGTTAGGTGAATTTAAATCTTTTAAAAAACGTAATCCTGAAATTGTTATTGGCGTCCTAGGCTGCATGGGTGAGCGCCTCCGGAGTAAGCTTCAGGGAGAGGAATCGAAAGGTATAGGACAGTGTGTTGACATTATTGTCGGACCCGATGAATACCGCAAACTTCCAAAGATGATTCACAACGCCTGGCATGGAGAGAGGGGTATTGCCGTACAGTTATCGCGCGTTGAAACCTATGATGACGTCACACCTCTGAGGACAAACGGGGTGAGCGCGTGGATATCGATCATGCGCGGCTGTGATAAGTTCTGTTCCTTCTGCGTAGTCCCGTTCACGCGGGGACGCGAGAGAAGCAGACCGCTCAAGGGCATCGTTTCAGAAACATGCCACCTTGCCGGAAAAGGATACAAAGAAATCACACTCCTCGGTCAGAATGTCAATTCATACCAAGACGGCGATAAAACATTTTCAGACCTCTTGAAAGCGGTCGCTGAAGTCGACTCACAATTAAGGATTCGGTTTACGACGTCGCATCCGCAGGACATGTCTGACGAGCTTATTGATGCTATAGCCGGCAAATCAAACATCTGCAAATATATCCATCTGCCCGTACAATCGGGATCGGATCGCATACTTTCGCTCATGAATAGGAATTACGACACTAAGCACTACAAGCAACTGATCAAAAAAATCGTTTCAAGAATCAGTAACGTGTGCATTTCGACCGATATCATTTCCGGATTTCCAACAGAAACGGAGGAGGATCACCTGTGCACGCTCGATCTGATGAATGAGCTTCGTTTCGACGGTGCGTTTATGTTCAAGTACTCGGCACGGGAGCATACAGCCGCATACTCATTGCATAACGATATTCCTGACGATGTCAAAGTTACGCGTATCAATCAGATAATAAACCTTCAGAATACAATATCGCGTGAGATCAATGAGAAACTCATCGGCAAAACGGCTGTCGTCCTTGCCGAAGGAGTTAGCAGGAAATCTTCCCGCCAGTGGCATGGCAGGACCGATGGTAATAAGATGGTGATTTTTGACAAAGGTGATTACAGAGCTGGCGATTATTTGCAGACAACTATAACACATGTAAATTCCGCAACCCTATTCGGGACTCTGCCGGTTCCTTCTGCTGATCCGAACGGAGGGACAATTGTATGAAGAATAAATACTTAGCAAATATTTTTTATACGTTATGGCTGTCGGTTTTTTTAACGACATTCCTTATGGGACAGAATATTGATAGCCAGATTCGCAGTGCTCTTGAAAAAATTGAGCTGGGACAGTCAGAAGAGGTTCGTAAAATGCTCCCTGACCTTGTCTCGAAGCACCAGAACGATCCTGCCGTTCTCTATATACAGGGTAGAGTATCGATTGACGGAATCGAAGCTGTCAAGTTTTACCAGAGCATTGTCGACAATTTTCCCGCGAGCGAATGGGCTGACGATGCACTGTACCACATCTACCAGTATTACTACTCCCTTGGTCTTTACAGAACTGCAGATCTTAAGTATCAGCAATTGGGAAAGGAGTATCCTGCATCACCGTACCTCAGTGGTAAAGGAGAGCAGAACCTGCCCCCGCAGGAAGATAAACCCGTAAAATTGCCTGAGAAGGAAATTGTAACACAGGATTCTCAAAAGGTAGAAAAACCAACTACCGTGCCTTCAAAAGAACCCTACACGGTTCAGGCTGGAGCATACTCTACACTCGCAAACGCCGATAAGCAGAAGAAGTTTTTCGATCGGCTCGGATACAGTGTGGAAATTACAAACAAAATACGGAACGGTCAGAATTTATACCTCGTTTGGGTCGGAAGTTTTAGCACAATCGAGGCAGCACAGGAAATGGTCAGAGAACTACGGAAAAAATATAATCAGAGTTCGATGGTTATCGAGAGGTATTGATTGACGGAACTTCTTCAGCAGCAATTAGGCATCATTGGAAAATCGATCGAGATAAAAGAAATTCTCGATGTGGTGGACCAGGTTGCGCCGACCGATATTACCGTCCTCCTCACCGGCGAAAGCGGTACGGGGAAAGAAATATTTGCCAAAGCAATTCACCAGACCAGCCGGCGAAGATCTAAACCTATGATCTCGGTAAATGCCGGGGCGATTCCGGAGGGAATTATCGAAAGCGAGCTGTTTGGTCATGAGAAGGGTTCTTTCACCGGCGCCATGGACACTCGTAAAGGATATTTTGAACTTGCCGATGGTGGGACCATCTTTTTAGATGAAATCGGGGAGCTACCGCCGGCAACGCAGGTAAAATTCCTTCGCATCCTTGAGAGCGGAGAGTATATGAGAGTCGGTTCATCGGTCCCGCGAAAAGTGGATGTGAGAGTCATAGCTGCGACAAACAAAGACCTGGAAACAGAAGTACGACAAGGCAACTTCCGTGCTGATCTTTATTTCAGACTTCGTTCGATAAACATCAGGATCCCACCGCTCCGGGAGCGGAGGGAAGATATTCCTCTCCTCACGGATGAATTCACCAGACAAATATGCCAGAAAAACAAGATTGCATTCAGCGGATTCTCAGCAGAGGCAAAAGAGATGCTGATCAATTACTACTGGCCCGGAAACGTGAGAGAATTAAAGAATGTCATCGAAAGCGTTCTCATCATTGAAAGAGGGAAACGGATAGAAACCTCGGATTTGCGGAAACACCTCGGCAGCGACCACGACTCTCAGCGGCACCTGCCGGTCTATACAGCAAAGAGTCTTGACCAGGCAGAGCGGGAACTGATTCTACGGGCACTCCTCGAAATGAAGGGCGATATCAATGAGATTAAGCAAATACTCCAGCATAAGGGCTCTCAACCGATACTTGCGCATGCTGTTGACGCTGCCTTCGATGACAGCAATCCCGATGAAGCGCCAATCATCGAACCCGTCAATGAGATAGAACGCAGGGCAATAATCGGCGCCCTCGAACGTTATAAGGGAAACCGGCGTCTTGCCTCGAGAGCGTTAAACATAAGTGAACGAACATTGTACCGGAAAATAAAGGAATATAGTCTGAATCATTGAGCATGCGGCAAATTCTACTGCTTATATTGCCTCTTCTTCTTCAGTTATCCGGTTGTTACTCTTTCACCGGCGCATCCGTACCGCCGCATCTGCAAACGATAGCGATACCGCTCTTCGACGACCAGAGCGGATCAGGTAAACCGGGTCTGCGTGAACTTTTAACGAACAAACTACTGGAAAAATTTCGCCAAGACAATAGTCTGAGCATCACCGATAAAGCAAATGCCGATGCAATTTTAGAGGGGACCATCACTTCGGTTCTCGATCAGCCTCAGGTCCTTGCAGTCGGCGAAACAGTCACTAAGTCACGGGTAACCATAACAGTGAAAGTGACTTTCCAGGACTTAAAAATAAAGAAAAAAATTTGGGAAAAACAATTCTCACAATGGGCCGATTACACGCTGGGCGGGGGAGGCGCGGAATTTGATGCCAGTATTTCCGCGGTAAATGAAAAATTATCCGAGGATATCCTCCTCGAAGCGGTTGCCGGATGGTAAGGAATTGTAACATCAGAAATATATCAATAAAATAAGGGATTAAGGTCACCCATGCAGGATTTTATCATCTATTCGTACTTCATCTCGCTGACAATCCTTTTTCTTTTCGGATCGAGCGGATTTGTAATGATTTATTACTACATGAAACACAGGGACAAGAAACGCATGTCCGTCGGACCACTCGAAGAATTCCCTGAAGTAACTGTACAATTGCCTGTCTATAATGAATACTACGTCGTCGAACGCCTGATCAAGTCGGCCTGTGAGATCGATTATCCGAAAAGCAAACTTGAGCTCCAGGTGCTTGATGATTCAACGGACGAAACGACGGCAATTCTTTCCGGGCTCGTTCAGCATTACAGGGAGCTGGGATACGATATAAAGCATATCAGAAGGAATTCCCGCGAAGGATTCAAAGCGGGAGCGCTCAAGTATGGACTGACGACAGCCCGCGGCGAGTTTGTTGCGATTTTCGATGCCGATTTTATTCCTTCGAAAAATTTTCTGTGGCAGACCCTTCCGTACTTTTATAAAAATAAAAAAATCGGACTGGTGCAGACCCGCTGGGAACACCTCAACAGCGATTATTCATTTCTCACACGCGTACAGGCAATGGCGCTGGATGGCCATTTCGTCATAGAGCAGAATGTGCGTAATAAAGCCGGCTTCTTCATAAATTTTAACGGAACCGGCGGTATATGGAGAAAAGAATGTATTTTCGACTCTGGAAACTGGGAATCAGATACTCTCACGGAAGATCTTGATCTGAGCTACAGAGCACAACTGCGCGGCTGGCAGTTCGTCTTCCTCAATGATGTAACATCACCGGCCGAGCTTCCTTCGGAAATTAATGCACTGAAATCTCAGCAGTTCCGATGGACAAAAGGCGCCATCGAAACAGCACGGAAAATCCTGCCCAGAGTATGGAAATCAAAACTGCCTCTTGAAAAAAAGATCCATGCAACATTTCACCTCACCAATAATATCGTTTTTCCGTTCATCCTGTTAGCCGGCATACTGAATGTACCCCTCATTTTCATCAAACATCAGGGCGGGTACGAGGTTCACTTTGCAATCATGGCTGTGTTCGTCTTCGCCTTCATCGGGTCATTCCTTTTCTATATGTACTCTCAGAAAGACGTGTACCGTGATTGGAACCGCAAGATCCTTCTCTTCCCGCTGTTCATGGCAGGCAGCATGGGATTCGCTGTTAATAATACAAGAGCAGTCGTTGAGGGCCTCCTGAAAAAGAAATCCGAGTTCATTCGTACGCCTAAATACTCTGTCATCGAAAAAAAGGACAATTGGTCCAATAAAAAGTACGTCCTGAAGAAGTTCAACTATACTGTAATTATTGAGCTGGTCCTTGCAATCTACTGCTTTTTTGGTGTCGCTGCATCAGTATACTACCTCGAGCTCGCAGCAGTACCGTTTCAGCTCCTTTTTTCTATGGGTTTCGGTATCGTCGCATGGTTATCCGTCAGGCATGCATGGATTGCACGTAAAATCTCGGTACAAACAAAGTAAAGAAAAATCTGGAATATGCTGTGAATATTAATCAACTGGAACATAAACTCGCACAGCGTCCGCGCTCACCCCTTTTCGCACGACTGGCGCACGAGTACATTTCCCTAAACCGCATTGACGACGCGAAAAATCTGCTCCTGAAGTGTATCGATGCCCATGCAGATTATTCCACAGCATATTTTGCCCTTGCTGAATGTTACCTGCATAAGCAAAATCTCGAGGCAGCACTCGAAGCGATCAACCATGCAATACATATGAATCCGGCCGTTGCGACATTACAACAGGTGCGCAATGAAATACAGATTCTCTATGATGGATCAGGTATAAAAGATGCCGAAAAACCTGAATTACAGCATGCGAATCCCACGGAGGTCGAATCGGATGTTACGACAGATACAGAAGTTGAAATACCGGTTTCGGTGCCGGATTTACCAACTGTAGAATCTCCCGCCCCGATTGAAGATGAGATTACTGTTTCCACACCGATCGAATCTATAATTGCCAAGACGCCGAATTTCGGTACAGTGGAAGAATTATCAGAGACTCCTCCCGTTGAAGCAGAGGATGAAGCCACCGCTGAATCTTCTATCTCCCAAAAGCTAGCAGAATTCCTACAAGAAACAGAGCAGAACAATTTATCTACAATCCCCGCTGAAGAGATCCGATCATCTAATCAAAATACCCTCATCGTTGAGGGGGATGAAACAATTGATGACAGCGCGCCGTTTTTGCTTGAACATCCTGAAGGAGATCAGCAGCCGTCTACGGATCTCGAAGAGATCCCCCTCCTGACAGAGCCTACTGGATCAGATACTGCTGAGGAGATTGTGACAATTTCACAATCCCTTATACAGGAAGAACCTACGATCGAATTACCTGAGATCGGGGGCGCTGCCGCACCGGAATACCTTGACGTTTCGCAGGATAGATCAGAAGAAGAGACAATTATTAAACAAGAGAGTGAACCGACTGACGTATCCGTTCCCGCCCATGATGAGAAAGAAGAATCGGTATCTGACTATGAGATTAAAAAAGAAGAGTCTGACGATGAACTCGCAGAACCTATCGCTCAGATTTCCGAAACAACGGAAACAGTAACTCCGGTTGAAAGTCAGAAAGATACTGAACTGCAGCCACAGCCGCCGGATGACGATTCGAGAATCGTAAGTAAGACTCTGGCTGAAATTTACGTCTCTCAGGGTGAGTACGGTGAAGCTTTGATGATTTACAGACTGTTGAGACATCAACGGCCGGAATTAGGCGATCAGATCGATCAAAGAATAGAAGAATTGGAGAAGATACTCCGCAACGATCCTGGAATCCCTTCTCAGGCGTGATCAAAAAAAACCCCGACGTAATCGGGGTTTCCTATCGGATATTCTAATTTCGGTTGCAAATTATTTCATCGACGCCACATACTTCGTTAAAATCGATTTTTTATTAGAAGCATTGTTGGGATGGATTATCCCTTTCGCTGCCAGTTGATCAAGTAATTTTACAACCTTTTTCAACTCGCCCGCTGCTTTCTCTTTTTCCTTTGAATCACGTACGCGTCGGATAGCAGATTTCATTTTCGACATGTATATCCGATTGCGGGAACGGTGCTTAATCGCTTTCCGTGCCTGACGTTCCGCTGATAAATGCTGTGCCATGAATGTGTAAATCCCTTATAGTTTTAACAATTAGTAAATATAAGAAAATTCCTTGATACTTCCAATCAGAATATCGCGTAACTGATCCCCATGGAGATTGTCTCTTTAATCTGGGTACGCGGCGTAATGCGTCTTTCATTGATGAGCTGGAGATTGAAAATCGTCGTGATGTATTTTCCTACCTTCGCAGTGATAGCGCTGTTGTTCCGGACAATGATTTCATCCAGCATCTTCAACGGGGCAAACAGTTCAAGCTGGTTTGTGAAAAGGATATTATCCTCCAACTGCCACTCGACATTTGTTACCGATTCAAAACCGCCATCGACGGTGACTTTTTCGATTTTATCGAGGGTTTTAAGATCGTCTGTGTAATATTGAGCAAAGGAACTGGTGATAACCTCACGGATACCTATACCAATTCGTGTCTTCAACTCCTTTATCGGCTGATACCCTACACCGGCGCTCTGAGTGAGATACGCAGGGTCAAAGAAGGCAGAAACCTCGTATGAACTATCGGACGTCGGATACTTGTATCCTTTTGCAAACTGTGTCTTCATGGTCGCCGCGACATAAGGATTGATGAAGGTGCCCAGTTTGTAGATGAAGACACTTGATAGGTCAATGATATCGTCAGTCTTCCGAAGCCCCTGATTCCCGAGGCGGGTTTGACCAAAGAACAACTTGTAGGCATTTGTCCAGTTGGTTTTTTCCAATTCGTTAACGGATTTGCCGTCAGCACCAAAGGTATAGGAGAGCGCATTTTCCCCGCCCTGTGCCCAGTCGGTAAAGGCAATTTGCATTATCGTTATTCCGGTGACAAGACTGTGTTTCCAGCCGTACTGAACTTCAACCGCCCCTTTTTCATCCTGTGCATTTGCGAAGGAGAATAGGACACTGAGCCCGACTGATACTATAAGAACGATTCTCCGCATATTTTTCATATATATCTTCCTTTTAATTGTTGAATGTGTTATTGTTTTACTCCCTATGATCTATAATTTTAATTTCCTTTATGGTATCCCCAAGCAGTATGTTGTCGAGGGAATCCAGACCGTCGACTAACTTTCCAAAAATCGTATAACGGCCGTCGAGGTGCGGCTGAGGGGAATGCGTTATGAAGAATTGCGATCCCTCTGTATCCATGCCGGCGCTTGCCATACCGACCATACCCGTCTCATATGTCAAGGGTGAGAACTCAGACCGAATCGAATATCCCGGACCACCCCACCCGTCACCGCGCGGATCGCCGCCCTGAACAACAAAATTCGGAACTACCCTGTGGAATGTTAATCCCGTGTAAAATTTCTTCTGAATTGCGAGTTTCAGAAAGCTCATGACAGTAAACGGAGCAAATTCCTTATATAGATTTAAAGCCACAGTCCCGCGCGATGTCTCGATATTGACAAGTACCGTTTCGGGAAGGTTCCAGTAATATTCAAAATCATAATCCGTATAGATCGGTTCAAATGACGACTCCGCCGGCAAAGAATGACTTTCCCCTGTGATTGAACCAAGGGCGGAAATAGCAGCAAATTGAATCGAACGATCACGAACGGAAAGAAAACGTTGTATCTCATCAACAGCACGCATACTTTTAATCGCTCCCAAAGCCTGGATGACAGCTTGTATTGCCTCAATATCATCCGGGATGCGTAATCGCCTGAGCAAAACCAAAAGAGGGTCGACTGACGATTCCCGGAGAAAGAGTGAATCACCAAGTATACCTGCGGCTGTTGTTGTGACTGCAATATCCGATACTTCCAGGGTGCTGACAGCAGCGCTGTATGTCTTTTCCACAATCTCCCGATCATTTGGGTTTTTCTTCGACAATTCCAGCAATCCGGTAAGTGCCGCGGTATAAAGGAATGCATTCTTACTTTTCAACAGCTTCATCAAATACCCGAGACTCTGCGTCGATCCTGTTTTACCAAGAGCCTCAGCAATCTGTACCTGAATCCCGGGAGCTGGATTTACGATAGAAATTAATAGCGGGAGTGCATCCTTGCCGTACCGATTAACTATCGCGGAAATTGCCTCTGCCTGTAGTTGCCAGATGTATGTCTTATTTTTATTGAGGGCAATACTTTCCAGAGTATCCATCGCTATACGACGGTGCGGGAGCAGTGTATCCCTGGCAAATCCTGCAATTCCAAACGACTGGATTGCGGATCCAGCCACATGAGCGTTTTCATCCGAAAATGCGTGGAGGTAGATTTCGACAATACCGTCATGATGCAGTGAATCATAACGGCTAAGTGCATTAAAAGCATTGACACGAACACGCCAGTCGACGTCAGCTTCAGCGAGCCTCTGAAGAATATCAGCACAAATATCCTCATCCCGTATCTTACCGAACAATACTGCAAGATTCATTCGAACGAGGGGATCCCGATCTTTGTATAATGCGCTGATTCTCTCGAGATGTGAGCGGAACCCCGGATGATCGCCGACCCGCTGAAGCGCATACACAACTCTCCAGTCAATAGGACTAGGAGGATGAACAAAATTCAACAGGTAATCGACCGCCTCTCCTGATGTGATTCCCCGGATCGCAAAGCGCGCGATAGACATTGCCATCGCTTCCTGATAACGAAAAGGCTGACTGCTGCCAAACCGGCTGAGAAGATCGCGGAGGGCATCCGACGCGCCGAACTTCCCAATCTCTTCAATAATTCTAGCAACTTCACCCAGTGGATTGCCGTCTGCTGTGACCGCATTAATCCTTGTCCAAATGAGATCGGACTCCAGTTTCCGGTGGCCTGATACGCTCAAGCGTGCGGCAGTTTGGCCGATGGCAAATGCAGCATTATATCGGACGTGTGGATCTGAGTCGGAGGTGAATCGGTCTACGAGAAGAGGAATAAGTGAAGTATCCTGCGTACTTCCGAGCGAACTGACCGCCCGCCTTCGAACACGGGTATCGGGATCTGAGAGCAGGAGAACCATCCGTTCACTATTCGGCACACGACCATCCTGAATTCTTAATATTTCCTCAACCTTTTGCCGCCGAGTGCTATCGCTCACCAAACCGGAATCCTGTGCAAGCAAGAAATGACAGGCAATTAATGTAAAAAATGCCAATCGCAAAAATCGATTCATGCTGTCTTTCTAGAAAAATGGCCTCTTCTTGAACTTTGCGCCAATCTCTTTCTCAACAAACTCGCGGGCTTTCGATTCATCGACTCCCTCGATATTAACGATCGTCATCGTTACATCAAAGTTATGTTTTACGCACTCTTTAGCAAAATCAACCATCGCTTGAAAGAACCTCTTCCCGTCGATCTGCATCATTAAACCATACTGAGCAGGATCAGTCGCGTTGAGACTGATGGAAACCGCATCGACGAGTCCGGATAATTCGGGGACGATATTGCGATTATTGATAATATTTCCATGTCCGTCGGTATTAAGCCGCACCTTACCGCCGCGACTCTTGACCCATTTCGATACTTCCTTAAGAACTTCATGACGAATTGTCGGCTCACCATAACCGCAGAACACAATTTCATCATACCGGAGCGGATCGCCTATACTTTCGATGATCTGCTGAACGCTCGGTTCGTTAGTAATCCGGAGATTGTGACCTTTAATAATTGCGTCGCCCTTGCGGTCGCAAAAAACACAATCTGCATTACACCTGATCGTGATATTCAGGTACAGTGAATTTCGTAGTTTGTATGCGATGGTCGGTGCGGGATATGTTCCAACAGTAAACAACTTATGAGCGCCGAATGTGCTTGCACGGGAGACATCCTCGACGAATAACCCCTGGAGAGATGCTATTTTTTCGGCAATGTGTCTGATATACGATGGTTCGTTTCTCTTACCCCGGAAAGGTACGGGCGCCAGGTAAGGGCTGTCGGTTTCAAGGAGGATATGTTCTGCCGACACATTTTTAGCAACTTCTACCATGATGTTAGGTTTATTTGGTTTATCACCGTATGTGATTGGTCCTGTAAGTGAGATATAAAATCCCATTTCAATCACTTTCCATGCCATTTTCGAATTTCCGGGAAAACAGTGGAAGACTCCTTTCGGCGACGGGTAACGACTCGCAGGATGAACAAACTCCGATCTCCATTTCGGATCATCTTTCATCCGCGTTTGAAGAATATTAATGACATCCTCTTCCGCTTCGCGGCTATGGATGATAACAGGCAAATTCCGCCGCTGAGCTATCGTTATTTGCCGGGAAAATATTTCTTTCTGGATTTCTGGCGGCGAATAATTATAATGATAATCGAGTCCGATTTCACCTACAGCCACAACTTTTGGGTGGCGACTCAGTTCCTCCAGCTCATCCAATGCCAAAGGGCCGGCTTTTGAGGCATCATGGGGGTGTATCCCGACAGCTGCATAAATAACCGGATACCGTTCGGCAAGCTCGATAGATCGCCTGCTTGTTTCAAGGTCGGTACCCGGACATATGATATACCCGACACCGGCATCTTCTGCCCTCCTGAGGACTTCTTCGATATCTTTCTCAAATTCCCTTGAATAGAGATGAGCATGTGTATCGACGAACATATATGACGGATCCATGGTTACGTTAGAATGAGTTTCATAATTTATATTCCGTTACTCTGCCGATTCTTGTCCGATTAAACGTGGTTGGATGAGTTCCTCAAAGCTTCAGCTCGACCGACAGTATGATATGACGGAGTGGAGCGAGATTCGCCAGGAAATCAGTATAATAATACTGGAATAAATTTTCTATGTGAACTGCCGAGGTAACCGGCAATCCGAATGAGCTCCAATCGGCTGCGATGTGGAGGTCCGTGACGTAGACCGGCACCCTGACATCACCGTCGGGAATAATACCAAGGTCGACTAGTTCCCAATCGATGTTTTCAATCTTACTCGAATGCCGAAAATCGATGCCCAATTGCACAAACTCTATATTGATGCGCGATGAAATATAGAGTAGATGCCTAGGCCGATATTTTAAAATTTCACCGGTCTCCGCATCTTTCGGGAAGAGGTATGTATAACCGATTTGTGATAACCAGATGCGATCCATTAGGTTCGCGCTGATTACTGCTTCCATTCCTGTCGTCCGCGCTCGTGTAATGTTGAAAAAATGAACAAATCCGTCATCACCGAATGCCGGTTCAATCAAATCCCACAATTCGTTATGAAAAACGGCGAGATCTGCGTGGAGAAACCCGGCGAATGACTGCCGGATGCCTCCCTCGACGGACCAGCTGCGTTCCGGCCGAAGATCGGGATTTGGGCGGATTACCAAACCGGCAGCTTCGGTATTGGTAAACACTTCAGCCGCAGACGGTGCCCTGAAACCCCTTCCTGCAGAAGCGCGGAACGTGGTACCCTGGAACGGCGCATAGGTGAATCCAATCTTTGGATTAAACTGATTGACACCCGGCAGATTCTCTAATTTCTGAAAATCAAATCTGCCCCCGAATGAAAGGTGGAATCCTTCGAATATATTAAATTCATCCTGCGCATAGACAGCGCCTCCGAAAGCCGATCGTGTTCCAAACATATTGTGGGAGGAAACACCATTGACCGTACTCATAACTCCGCCGGTAATGTGGTGGCGATCGGCAGGCTGATAATTTACCTGAAGATCGGCTACTCCGAAGTCAGAGGTGGACCCCGTTTCAGAAAAATCTCCTGCGGCAGTTGTGTTATCCTCCCAGCGGGATCGGAAGAAATTTGTTTTGATGGTGAAATAAAAATCGTTCGTTATAAACTCTTTATAACTTCCGCCGAAACTCCATCTCACCGACCGGACATTATCATCTGTCTGTTCAGGTTTGGATTCCAGCGCATGATCGAGGTCGCGCCAGTAAAGAAAATTTCCTCTATGCTGCTCGAGTATACTGAAATTAACCTGAAGTGATTTATAAGGTGAAAATTCATAACCGATACGGGCCCAGCCGTTCCATCGTTTCACAAAGTCATTTTTTTTATACCCATCGTTAATCGTACGACTGCCGCCTACGTTAAATGCCAGTTTGCCGGTACGATTGCCGTGCATGAAGGATATTCCGCCCGACATCCGATTCTCATCGGTCCACCGCCAGCTGTCGTAGGTCGGTGAACTGTACATGCCGCCATAAATCCGTATATTTGTCACCGGTTCATGCACAAACGAAGCCGGTATGATGTTTATAACTCCCCCCAGAGCGCTCGAGCCGTACAATGCAGAACCCGCCCCCTTAACCACTTCAACACGATCAATCTGCGCCGGCGATATGCTCTCCCAGATTATATCCTCGGTATCCCCGGTGAGATGCGGAATCCCGTCAAACAGAAGGAGAACGCGCGATCCGACGCCATAACTGTACCCTGTTGAGCCGCGGATGTTAATCTGTGATCTTGTGATATTCACACCGGGAACGTGCTGAAGCGCATCATCGAGTGTAACGGTATGGCGATTCTTCAGCATTTGATCAGTAACAACGCTCACGCTAACCGGTACCTCTTCAAGGCTTTGTTCACGGCGGTTGGCAGTAATGATTACAGGCTCGGTTTCTATCGCCATCTGATCCAACTCGACGGTAATTCCGGATTCTCCGGATTCCGAAAGCGAAATTGATACAACCCGTTTTTTATACCCGATCATCGAAATCCCGATCTGGCGGCTCCCGGGCGGAATACCTGATATGGTAAATCTTCCTTCCTTATCCGTTACGATACCCAGGACAGTTCCTGATACCGTCACATTCGCACCGACGATGGCAAGATGTGACTCTCTGTCGATGACCTTGCCGTCGACGACGCCGCGGTTCATGACCTGGCTGAGACACATCTGACTGGCGAAGATCAGGATAGGAGCGAAGAAAATACCCGGGGTACCCATGTTCTATGGTTGTGGTGGGAGCTTTTGAAAATTAACCGATACGTTGATATTTGCTACGAGTGAATCCGGAGGGATAAAAATCTTCCCCGGTGCGGATGAATCACCAGGATTATAATAAACGCCAACCAATCTCCAGTCTTTTTCAATGTCTGGTCCGAACTGATGCCCTATGGCAATGCACCGTATGGTATCTGACGGCAGAGGATTGAGTACGAGTGTATACGAAAATGAATCGACGTCCAGCGGTAATTTATCGGTGTACTTTGCACGCCCCTGAATGACCTCAGTATAAACATCAATAGGCGGGTAATTGAGAAATGCGACGAGACGTAAATCGATTATGCTATCGCTGGGAGGCCAATTGGTAAAATGTATGGTGCCCTTTATGCCGTGAACTTCCGAGACGGATTGTTCATCCACAGGGGCAATGCCCTCATTACATCCCGGTATCAAGGAACTAACAATGAAGATAATACCGCAGATACCGAAACCCCTCATTTTACGGCGCTTCCTTCTTCAATATCTCTATCTAGAATCAGCAGGGATAATTTTCCGAGTGAATTTGATGCCGCAAGAAGCATCCCGTTCGATTCATTGTCCATGAGTTTCGCAGGCTGGAGATTCGCGACGACAACAATCTTCCTGCCAACGAGCTCATCAGGTTTGTAATGCCGGGCGATTCCTGCCACGATCTGTCGTTCCTCCGTTCCGATTGAGATTTTCATTTTTATCAACTTCTCTGATTTCTGAACGGATTCAGCCGCAAGAATTTTTGCTATTCTGAGGTCCACCTTTTTAAAATCGTCGAGAGTAATGACAGATTTTAACTCATCCGCTTTCATGTTCTGTGTATTCGTCATTTCTTTCATAGGTAGCTTAGCAATGTGGTTCTGGATGACATCATTTTCGATTTTTGTGAAGAGTAATTCGGGGTTCCCAAGTTCGCTTCCTTCGGCGAGGCAGGGCTCTCCGGCTTTACTCCATCCGACAGTTGACGGGGCTTTTGCGAGGTTGAGCATACGCCACATTTTCTGTGCCGTATAGGGAATAACCGGCTCGAACAGAACCGCAAGGGTCCTTACCATTTCAAGGCACAGGTTAATGGTCGTCGTACATCGCCCGGGATCCGCCTTTGCCATCTTCCATGGTTCACTGTCGTTGAAATATTTATTCGCAAAGCGAACTAGGTTCATTATTTCCAGCGTTCCGTCGCGGAAGCGGTATTTCTCAAAGCATTGGCCTGCGGCCAGATGTGCTTCTTTCATCCTCTTCAGGAATTCTGCATCGTGCGGGGTAATCGTCCCCAGCGGTGGTATTTTACTGTTGTAGGTTTTAACCGCAAATATAATTGTCCGGTTGACGAAATTCCCCAGAATATCCGCTAATTCATTATTCGTACGCGCTTGAAAATCTTTCCAGAAAAAATCGGCATCACGCGATTCCGGCAGGTTCATCGTCAGCGTGTATCGGAGGGTGTCTGCCGGGAATTCACGGAGAAACTCATCCACATCAATTCCCCATCCGCGGCTTTTGGAGAACTTTTGTCCTTCAAAATTGAGGAACTCATTCGCCGGGACATTCTCAGGCATAACGTAATTGATACTCTCATTTTCGTTCCACGCCATGAGCATCGCCGGGAAAACGATGCAGTGGAAGACCACATTGTCTTTCCCTATGAAAGCAACGTACTTCGTGGAATCATCGAGCCAGTATTTTTTCCACTCCTCAGGCTTTCCCGTCAGACGCGCCCATTCCTTTGTCGAGGAAATATAACCGAGCACAGCATCAAACCAGACGTAGAGGACTTTATTTTCAAATCCCTCAAGCGGAACTTTCACGCCCCACTGGAGATCCCTGGTCACAGCTCTGTCCTGTAAACCTTCGTTAAACCAGCTCCTGCAGTAGTTAAGCACATTTGCTTTCCATCCATCACGTTCATTTGCATCA
>CAYGXH010000006.1:0-22433 GCA_964353675.1 uncultured Chlorobiaceae bacterium | reverse complement strand
CAGCACAACCCTTCACGTTGCTTACGCTCATCTCGCGGATGCCACCGCAGGAAACTCATGGGCTATCCGTTACTCGCGAGACACAAACCTCGACGGACTCTGGAGTGAGCCGTTTGAGATTTCGGGCGGACGTACATGTTTCTCACCGATCTGCACCGTATCGGATAACAACAACGTTTTCGTCGTATGGACAGATTACAAAGCCGAGGGATGGAGTGTCTGGGGAAATAACACTATCGATCAGGGTACATCGTGGATTGATCCATATCAGATTACATCGACACAGTCGTTTATTGGCGAGCCGGACATTGAAATGATTGGAGACACGATGTTTGTCGTCTGGCAGGATATCCGTTATGGAAATTGGGAAGTTTACTTCAAGAAGGTCGTCCTTAACGCAACTGTATCGATCCAGTTGGACAAGGGTTGGAACATGGTATCGCTGCCTATTGATGTACAAGACCGTCGTGTTAGTGAAATCTTCCCCTCGGCTATAAGTGATGCCCTCACATATAACGGAGCATACATAGTCGATGATACATTGGATTTAGGTGCAGGTTATTGGTTGAAGTTCGGTAGCGACAGCGATATGGATATTACCGGGATTGCTTGTAGTGAAGAGACCATTAGCGTCCGGGAGGGATGGAACATGATCGGATCCATATTTGAGCCATTGGCAGTGAAGGATATCGGATCAGATCCTCCCGGCATGGGCGTTTCGGATTTCTTTGGTTATGCAGCAGGCTATTCGATTGAGGATACGCTTGTGCCGGGTAAAGGGTACTGGGTGAACGTGAGTGATACTGGAAAATTGATTTTATCATCCTTTGTATCAAAAAACTTGAAATCTTTAATCCGAATTGTACCTACATCTGAAATGCCACCTTCATCCCCTGATAATGATGAATTAGGGATCTCAGAAATAACCAAGGAGTACAAGCTTGATCAGGCATATCCCAATCCATTCAATCCGACAACGAAGGTGTCATTCGTAATTCGTCAGTTGTCATTTGTGACGTTGAAGGTTTATGATATCCTTGGACGGGAAGTAGCAACACTTGTGAACGAGAAACGGGAAGCGGGAAGATATGAAGTAATATTTGACGGCTCGAAGTTGACGAGCGGTGTATACTTTTACCGCCTGCAAGCCAATGATCCTTCCCCCGACAAGTCGGGATCAGGACAAGGTTTTATGCAAACAAAGAAATTCATAATTGTTAAATGATCCATTCATTATCATGCTGCATAGGTTTTGGATCACCTATGTTTTATAAGCAATGATGTATCAGTATATTAACCTATTGGGGGATTTATGAAAAACGTATTTTTCTTTACCGTGGTTACTCTTTTCGTCGTTCTGTCTATTGAAGGGAATGCTCAAATTCCTCGCACACTCTCTTACCAGGGGGTGCTGACAGACAGCTCGGGTAATCCGAAGCCGGATAATACATACAGCTTAACATTTCGACTGTATGAAGATGCATTGAGTGGAATTGTTTTATGGACGGAGGTAAAGTCCCTTGAGGTAAAACGTGGATTGTTCAGTACGATTTTAGGCGATCTGACTCCGCTTCCGGACTCGCTGAAGTTTGACCGTCCATATTGGCTGAGCATCCAGGTAGCTAGTGAGGCGGAGTTAATCCCACGCATCCCGCTTACTCCCGTCGGTTACAGTCTTCACTCGGTTAAAGCAGATACTGCAAACTACGCGATGAACATGCCTCTGCAAATGGTTGTAGACAGCGCACGGATTGCTTCTACCGTTCCGGATAATTCGATCACAAGCGCAAAGATTGTAGATGGTTCGATCCAACGGATAGACGTTGACCCGTCATTTTCTGCTCCTTTTTCCGATACAGCCAATTATGCTCGTCAAATACCATCGATCAACTTCGTCGATAGTGCGCGGATTGCCGGAACAATTCCCGATAGTACGATTACACGCAGGAAGATACCATATGGACAAGTTATAAAGAGCCTCAATGCGATGGCCGATAATATAACACTGAGCGCAACAGGCGGCGCAACCATTACATCGAGCAACGATACTATAATCATCAACGCGGGAAGCGGTGGTGGTGGAACTGGTGTGCAGGGAGTCCAGAACACAAACAACACTTTAGACATCACTAATCCGAACGGTCCAACGGTTACTGTGAATGTAAAGGATAATCTTTATCTCCACAAACAGGGACCGGATACAATAACATCAACAACTGGCTCTGGATTGACAAGTATGCTTTCAGGTAGCTCGACCTCGTTATTATCAGGTTTTTATGGAACATGTAATAATACCTCGAGTGGCATAGCATCTGGTGGAGTTTTTTCTGCTGGAGCTGGTGGTACCGGAATTCATAACGGTGTTGAAGGTCGGGCTACTAGTAGCAATACGCTTAGGGCGACTGGTGTTTATGGATATGGGATGAATTACGGTTCAGGTGAAGGAATTGGTGTTTATGGCATTGGATATTCAACAGGGGATGAGGTAGGGGGGAGGTTTTCTGTAAATGGCTACGGCAACGGACCTCATACGGGGGTTATGGGAATGAGTTTTAATCACACTTCCGGCACCAATTTTGGTGGGTTATTTCAGGCGCAAACTGATGGTTCGGGTTACACATATGGGGTGTTTGCTGCAGGGCTTAGTACATCATCAGAGGATGCATATGGAATATATAGTAGAAGTATTGGTCACGGTACGGCATATGGAGGATATTTCACTGTCGATTCCGCCTGGTCAGGCAACCATTATGGTATATTCGCCACGGTTAACAATCAACCCAACAGTTATGCGGGATATTTTGATGGTCGGGGGTATTTCAGCGGAAATGTCGGTATCGGGAATATTAATCCATCCTATTCGTTGGATGTCGCCGGTACTGTAAAAGCAGACACATTCTCCGGAGACGGCTCTTTATTAACGAATATTCACACGTCGGATTGGAACGGAGGTGGTTCACCTTCGGCATTGCTGTGGCGCACCGGCAGTGTCGGGATCGGTACTTCAACTCCCGGCGCAGGACTTGTCGTCTCGGGATCGGGATTGTGGGGCTCTGCTCTCGGAATTGAAAATACGACGGCTGACATCGAATGGCGGCTTGCCACAACAAATGATTCAAGTTTCCATTTTGTAAAACTCACAGGAGTAACCATTACTCCACTAACGCTCGCAGCAAATGGTAATGTTGGCATTGGTGTCTCACCTCCAACAAAAAAATTAGACGTTAACGGTCCTACTCATATCAAAGATACCATTGCGGTAGGTTCACCAACTCAGAACGGGACATTTCAATTGTATCGGAACGGTGCATCATTTCCAGTGGTATGGATGGAGAATTTTTCAACGCATGGCGGGAGAATAGTAGCACTCGATGAAATAGGCGTCATCACGGGTCAGCTCAGACCGAGTAGTTCAGGGACTGGCGGCACACTTGAATTATATCGTAATACAACTGGAGGTCTGGGTTTTTATGCTACTGGCAATGTAGACGGAACACAACAAGGGTATATGTCTGTAAACAGTGCATCCCGCTCAGCTGTTTTCAATATGGGAGCAAGCGGAAACTCCTCTGTTCAATTGCCCGATAATTCCATCTCCGCAGCCGAAATCCTCGATGAACCGGGCATTGCTCATAATCTCAGCACTAACTCTGTGAACATAACCGGGAATTCTTCGATGGTCGACATAGATACCGTATCTATCACGATCCCTTCTGCAGGATACATCTACGTCCACGCACGAGCGATGGCATATTTCTCTGGAACAATAAATGGAAATCACGTCCTCGCTCAGATCGATACTACACAAGGTGGTTCGTGGATACCCAATAAGCACACCGAAATTGGGGTGGATATCGCTTCGACAGGCGCTAGCATGCTCGATCTTAGTGTACAACAAGTGTTTTTCAAACAGGCAGGTACTTATACTTTTCGACTAGAAGCAATGCCTTATTTTGTATCCTCCGGAGGAAGTGAAAATATATACTATCCAGTCATTACCGCAATATACTTCCCAACCTCTTATGGTGCTGTCACAACAGTTGTCTCTGGCTCAGATGCCGCTGGCTTCAACGCTTCCCCAGTATCAGTGAGTAGCCCCACGACGCCTGAAATTCCGTCAGCGAATACAAATGCTTATCAGGTGGACCTCCGTGAGCTTGAGCTGAAAGCAACCAAAGCCAGACTAGCGGCAGAAGAAGCCGAGAGAAAACTCATGGAAGCCAAGATGGAATACAATCAGCACAATTCTGACGACAAGAACAAGTGAAAATAGAAACCTGAGGTGAAATTATGAAAACAAAATTCACGATAGCAAATAAACATTGGAAGATCAGTGCTTTCCTTCTCGTACTTATCTTAAATAGTGATTTCTCAATATCTCAGAATACTAAAGTCACCTGGTACTCTTTCAACATGGGATATGGCGAACCTGCTACGGGAAATACAATGATTAAATCTGCAGTCGGTCAGAATTTTGTCGGGACAGCACAACTGTCCAACACCGAGATTATAAGCGGTTTCCTTGCTGATACGTTGTTCCGGCGGATGGTAGTCGGTGTTCCAGATCAGGAAGGACTGCCAACCTCCTATTCACTCGGACAAAATTATCCAAATCCGTTTAATCCAAGCACGACAATTCAATTCGATATACCCAAAGCTTCAATCGTAACGCTGAAGGTATATAATATGCTCGGACAGGAAGTAGCTACACTTGTGAATGAGAAACGAGAAGCGGGAAGATGTGAAGTAATATTTGATGGCTCGAAGTTGTCGAGCGGTGTGTACTTTTACCGACTACAAGCCCGATCGATCGATGGCGGGCAAGCGAACGATTATGCAAATACAAAGAAACTTATCATAATGAAATAAAGAGGAAAAATCATTGCATGAGTAAAAATCGGTGTATTTATACTAAGTATAAATTGGACAGTGATGGACAACGATGTGAAGTTATTATGATAGGAAGATCATAAATATTGACTCAATGATAGCTTGATATATTTTCCAGTGAGGCAAACAAACAATCAATAAATTAAACCATAAAAAATATTTAGGAGCGCATGATGGAAAAGCGGATAACAATATTGATCACCCTGCTGTTATTTCTATTCACAATGGCAGGTCTCGCTCAAATCCCACGCACGCTATCCTATCAGGGAGTTCTGACAGATAGTTTAGGCAATCCAAAACCGGATGGGACTTATAATCTTACTTTCCGGTTATATAATACTGAATCCGGTGGAAGCGCCTTGTGGACTGAAGTAAAAACACTTGACATAAAACGCGGATTGTTGAATACGATGCTCAGCGATCAGGTGTCATTCGGTACAGCAGTTAAATTCGATAAGCCGTACTGGTTAAGTATCCAGATTGCGAGCCAGCCGGAACTTTCGCCCCGTATTCCCCTTTCATCGGTTGGTTACAGTTTCAACTCGCTTAATGCTGATACGGCTCAATATGCTCGAAGTACCACTACTATATCATCTGTTGACAGTGCACGTATAGCCGGCACTGTACCTGATGCATCAATTACGAGTACAAAAATTCAAAATGGTACAATCCAGTTTGCTGATATTGCACAGAACGGGGCATCGAACGGACAGGTAATGAAATGGAACGGCAGTGCGTGGGCAGCAGCAGCAGATGTAACGGGTGGTGGTAGCGGCGGTTGGTCTGACAACGGAACGCAAGTTGAGCTTACAACTTCCGCCGATACTGTTAATATTGGATCAAGCTCACCCATTGGAAAACTACATGTAAACGGTGATATTGGTGTGTCTAGTTTATCCAGCATTAAATTTGGCAATGATGCTAACCGGATAACTGCCAACTCCGGCGATATGCGCTTCGTCTCTGAAGATTTGAGCATGCTTACCACTGGCGACATCACGATGGGACATTATGGCGACGAGACATGGGCGAAGTTCGATAACACCACAAAGCGGTTCGGCATTGGGACGCTTTCCCCTGTGGACCGTTTGCATGTTGAAAATGTAAATGCGACGTCTTGTTGGATAAGAGTAGAAACATCTCATGCAACCAACTACGGTCAGGCTGGATTACGGCTGCAAACGCCACAAAATATGTGGAACCTGCGGTTAGACAATTACACAAATGCAAACTTCCCCGACGGTGCACTCTCCTTATACAGTCAAGACGGTGCGGTAGAGGCGATGACATGGCTCGAGAACGGCAGAGTCGGAATCGGTACAACCAATCCACAGAAAAGACTGCACGTTAACGGGAGTATTCAGATGAAGGATACTCTATTTGGCGGTGTAATCAATCCCTCTCTTATGTCGGCATCTCGACTGCCGGATGAGCCCGGTGTAGCAGGCTCTACTGGGGGGACCAAGTACCTGGATGATACGTGGATCATTCTCGACTCTGTAACGATTAATGTCCCTGGTCCCGGTTACGTTCTTGCACTGGCAACAACATCATTTTACAATGATCACACATACGGCGATTGGAATCACGTAGGCTATGGAATTTCAAACAATTCAACAAGTTTAGGCATTGTCTATTACTGTCAGTTCGATGCCAACTCGACATCGGGTGGCTATGACACTCCTGCTAGCTGTCATAGACTCTTCTCTGTTTCGTCCGCTGGAGAATACAAGTACTACTTCCTAGCAGAAGAAATCTACTCACAGGATGAAATTCGGGCAGAATATCACGCCCTGACGGCGGTTTATTTCCCGACTTCTTATGAGTCGGGAGGTTTGAGCGCGTCAACGCCACAGGTAGTCTTACGGACAAATGAGAGACAATCTCAAACAATTAATAACACCGGGCAACCGGATATAACTTCCGAGCTTCGTGCCCTGCGGGAGGATGTGGATCTATTGAAACGCCAACTTAACGATCATAACAAGTGAATCACAAGGAGGTCGTATGAAACTTAGAATAATATTTATCAGTTTTCTTCTTCTGAGTCAGTGCCTGGGACAAAACACCAAAGTCACCTGGTACTCCTTCAATATGGGGTATGGCGGACCTGCAACAGTTAATACAATTATTAAATCGGTAGTTGGTCAAAACTTTGTCGGAACAACGCAACAATCCAATACACAAATCATTAGCGGTTTCCTTGCTGATACGTTGTTCAGGTGGACGGTAGTTGGTGTGCAGAATCAGGAAGAACTACCGACTTCCTATTCCCTGGGACAAAACTATCCTAATCCGTTTAATCCAAGCACGACAATTCAATTCGATATACCCAAAGCTTCAATCGTAACGCTGAAGGTATATAATATGCTCGGACAGGAAGTAGCTACACTTGTGAATGAGAAACGAGAAGCGGGAAGATGTGAAGTAATATTTGATGGCTCGAAGTTGACGAGCGGTGTGTACTTCTACCGACTACAAGCCCGCCCGATCGATGGCGGGCAAGCGAACGATTTTGTGAATACAAAGAAACTTCTTTTTGTAAAGTAAAAATAAGTTACAGTCACATATTTAAATAAGGGGTGAGCTATGAGTATTGTTAGAGTCCAAACGGTATCATCAACGATTCTTCTTATCGTATTGATGTTTCTCGGATCAATTGTCATTTCCGACGAATGCAAAGCACAAACAGTCCTTGACTCAACATCTGTATTTCCAACAAGCATTGACGTCTCAACCGAGATGAAAACAGTGGCTATTACTACCTGGTTGAGAAATGTGAGTCAATCGATCACCTTCGTGTTCGTGTATCTCGGAGATCCTGATACCTCTACATTATTTGGTATTGGAGAATTGAAATCCGGCACTAACCAGAATGGAAAATGGGAAACAACGATTTACATTCTGATGAGCACAACACCAGGTGATTATCCTGTAATAGTCCAAGCCTATGATGCTTTATACAATATGGAAACATTCAACACCGGGAAGACCGTAACAATACTTGGTGGTGATACAAATCCCCCAACTCTGGTCGGTGAAGCCACTGTTACACCAACTTATCTTGATGTCACTCAAGGGGCACAGCCCGATACGGTTCTATTTACTTTACAGGATGATATTTCAGGTGTCATGTTTGTAGATGCCATTTTTAGGAACTCATCAGGAAAGCACGTAGCATCAAATACTGCTATGCTGATTTCCGGCGATAATAAGAACGGTACATGGCAATCTATTGTTACTATTCCGCAAAAAGCAAATAGTCTGCTCTATCTGTCCATCGATGCAATGGATATGGCGTACAATACTGATGAAATCATCACCAGTAAAACAATTACTATTACCGGAAACGATACCATACAGCCGTTTTATGTATCGCCTGCGGTTATAATGCCAAGCGTTATCAATATCTCCAGCGGCGATAAAGATGTTACGGTCGATGTTAATGTACGGGACGATAAAACCGGAGTATTGGATGTAGATTGTAATTTTCTAGATACAGCATCGAATAATATTGCCTACGGCACAGCAAATTTGATATCAGGCGATAGCATGGACGGACAATGGCATGCAATCGTCTCTGTGCCGCATGAAACTCAGGCGGGAATAATGACGCTCAGCATTTACTCACGCGATAAAGCCGGCAATAATTCTGATACGATTACAACGTCAACTTTACAGGTCCTGAAAGAACCCGAATCCATCGTGACATTCCAACTTGACCTGCGCCGATTATATCGACAGGGATTGTTGAGCAAGTCCTACAGTTACTCGCCTTCAGTTGAAATCTTTGCCGGAGTAAATGCGGGAATTTATTATCTCGAGGATCCAGATGAAGATACAATATGGAGCGTATCGCAAGCTCTAAATATCGACCAGACTATTTCATATGCCTTTCTATTGCAATACTCAAGCGACAATATTTATGAGCTAAACGGCGTTTCCGGCGGTCGATCGCTTGCAATCCCATCTGCAGATCCGATCATACTGACACCGGTGACGTTTGATAATCTTCCCATGGAAAATATCGATACAGATTGGGCAGTAGGTATCTCACAGGGATTTTCTGACGGGAATCCTTACGTGCATGAATTTTATTTCGATACCATGAAAACATTCGTCGCAATAGATTATCTCACACTCAGTCAAACATCGATAACCGGTGTGGCTCGTTTTGCAAAATCTCCCGGAGGTTCGTTGCCGTCAGGTATTGTAACAATGGCATCGAGTATATATTGGTCGATAAATACGATACCAGCCTCTGCAAATTTCACGGCAAAAGTAATCTTCGAATATAATTTATTTGGGGGGATAACGGATCCATCATCATTACGCTTGCTGCGCAGAGACACGCACATAGATCCCTGGGTTACAGTTCCGACCGAGATTAATATCGATAATGGCACTATTTCAGCATTGGTTGAAAATGATTTCAGCGAATGGACTTTCGGATCTGTTTCTTCAGAGAACACGTTCATTCCGGAATCCCCCGGTATAGCCGGAAATCCATTTCCTGCCAATTCGGCTACAGAAATAAATATCAACACTGAAATATCGTGGAGTACAGTAGGTACCGCACGGACATATGATATATTCTTTTGGAAGGCAACTGATACTGAACCATCTATACCAACAGCTTCAAATATAACCACGCCGAGGTATAAAAATTATTCCTTAGAGTATGGAACGACGTACAATTGGTACGTCGTAGCAAGAAATATTGCCGGCAGCTCTACGAGCCCAACCTGGTCTTTCACAACTCTGAACGTAGCTGATTTGATAGTCAGTCAAATCGACTTGCCACCGGCGGCATATTCGGGCAAATCCATGGATATCAAGTGGGTAGTAACAAATACCGGTTTGTCAGGGACAAATCCTTCACAATGGTACGATATAATTTATCTATCGCTTGATTCCACTTTCAACCGGAGGGAGGATGAAAGATTAGAAAATATTCAGAACATGAATCACTTAAATCCGGGTGAGAGTTATACAAATACTGCATCTGTACAATTACCAAACGGAATTTTTGGGCAATATCACATAATCATAATTACGGACGTATCCGATCAGGTTCCTGAAAGCATCGATACAAATAATACTTTTATAAAACCTTTTACAGTAACATTAACCCCTCCTCCGGATCTTCAGGTATCATCTCTAATTGTTCCAGATAATGCTTTTTCAGGACAAGCCATTGACGTTACATTCAAGGTAAAGAACTATGGATTGAATTCAACCGATGTTTCCCGGTGGTATGATGCTGTTTATTTGTCGGAGGATACGGTTCTAAACACGGAAATAGACAGCCGGTTAGCTATAATTACGCGTGATAGTATTTTACTCTCAGATTCTTCTTATTCTGAAACAATCTCAGCGGTTTTACCCAACGGAATTTCGGGTACATACTATCTGTTCGTTTACTCCGACTACAGTAATAGAGTGTATGAATATACGCTTGAGGATAATAATACGAGATTTGGCGCAATTAATATTATACTAACACCACCGCCCGATCTCATACCTATATCGGTCAGTGTACCGACGACGGGCAATTCGGGGACACAAATTTCCGTCCAATGGTCCGTTCAAAATCAAGGATTGTCGAATGCTGAAGGATCCTGGCAAGACAGAATATTTATATCCAGGATTTATCCGTTCGTACTGGATTCCTCAATTGCAATAAACAGTTTTTGGCATTCCGGAGGTTTGGAGATTGATTCAGTTTACACCCAGAATGAGAATGTTACATTGCCTCAAGGGATTTCGGGTCAGTACCATGTTTATATAGAGGCGGATTGGGATAAACGAATTTTCGAACACACCTTTGATGACAACAATATCTCGACCGCCGATGCGCCTATCACTGTCAGTCTGAGCCCGTGGCCGGATTTGATCGTAACTTCGGTCCAGAATCCTGACAGTGCTACAGCTTCAGATATCCTTTCAATTAATTGGACCGTTCTGAATCAGGGTGCTGGCAATATTATCGGATTACAATGCATGGACAGCATTTATATTTCTACAGGTGATGTTTGGAATCGTAATACAGCTATTCCGATTGGCAGTCTTGCCCAGACAGTCGACATCGCATCATCGGTAAGTGTTTCCAAAACTCTTCAGGTTATGCTTCCGTCATATATATCCACAAACATATATTACATTTACGTAAAAACAGACGCCCTGAATACAATTTATGAACATACTGATGAGTCCAATAATATAACGAGAAGCAATTCATTCCTGATAAAAAGCTTCCCACAAGCCGATCTAAAAATAACATCGCTTACAGGCGGGGATTCCGCGTTTTCGGGTAAACCCTATTCGATAAGCTATCAGGTGCAGAATATTGGAGGCGGCAAAACGCTCGCCCCCTTCTGGGATGATTTAATATATTTATCATCCGATACAATTCTAAACCGGGATGCCGACATTTATGTAACGCGGATTGAGCGTTTGGAGCCGCTTGCCGCCGGCGCTTCGTATGATAGAAATATGCAAATTACGATTCCCAACGGCATGTCCGGAGAATATTATTTATTTATTTATTGCGACGGTACAAACATAGTAAGTGATCCGGATCGTCAAAATAATATTCGACATATAACCACGCCGTTAAAAATCATTCTCTTAGCGTCACCGGATCTTCGGGTTACCTCATTCACGACACCTGCGAGCTGGCCTGCCGGTCAACCGATCAGTATTTATTGGTCTGTACAGAATGCCGGCGCTAGTATAGATCCTGCAATAAAATGGTATGATGCAATTTACTTATCGCAATCCAGCGAATTAGGCAATTATCCTGTACAATTAGGATACACAGAACACATCGGCCCATTAGGAGCAGGAAATACTTATTCAGACACTCTGAATATACAGCTTCCTCTGTCACTTTCCGGATCATACTATATCATTATTCAGACCGATAGCAGAAAAGATATCTACGAACACGGCGCTGAAAACAATAACTTGCAGTTAACTCCCATAACTATCACTCTGCCGCCGCCTGCTGATCTGATTGTAACGGATATTACTATTCCGCCGACTGGTATAGCAGGAGATGAATTTACAATCAGTTGGAAAATCAAGAATCAGGGCGCTAATCAGGCATCCGGATATATGAGTGAGTCGGTATACTTATCCTCGGATACGGTATGGCATTTCGACGATCCGCTTGTTGGTGTTGTTCTGCAGGAAATTGATTTAGCTCCGGGCTCATCCTCAATCATGTCCATAACGGCTGATTTAACTCACCTGAGTTATTCCGATTCAATCGGTGAGATTACAGGCCCGGTACCCGGAATATTAATTGGTGATTATCATGTCATAGTACGGACTAACATCAAGCATAACATACGTGAAAGCGATTTTACCAATAACTCGAAATCATCAGACGATAAAATAAACATCGATGTGCCGCTGCTCCCGATTAATGTACTGGTATCTGATACTTTGAGAGCAGATCAGCAAAATTATTTCAGGGTACTGGTACCACCGAATTATGACTTAAGACTTACCGCTGCTACTGGCGGTGCAACTCCCATGTTCGATATTTATGTTTCTTTCGGAGAGGTGCCGGCGCCAAGCAGTTACGATTATAAAAGTGAAGAACGTATTGAAATGAATAAAGAAGTTTTTGTCCCATCAACTCAAAACGGTACATATTATATTTTATTGCGATCAAATAGTTCTACTATAGTTCAGGAATATACAATTATCGCCGAAACACTGGCTTTTTCCATGACATCAATATCTCCTTCGAAAGGCGGACGCGGTGGATTTGTGACATCCATCCTGCAAGGCGCCGGGTTCAGAGATTCCACACAATTTTTCCTGCGTAAATCAGGAGAAAATGTTACGGAAGGTAAGGTTCGCAAGATAAATAGTACGATGGAGATGGTTGTCAGATGGGACCTTACGAACGTTTCGTTAGGGACATACGACCTACTGGCGGAAAATCCGGGAGGTGCGACCACCCTACTGACTGACGCATTTGTAGTTGAGCCGGCGAGAGAATTTACGGTAAGTGTTGGGAAGACCATGCCGAAACTGCTTTTATATGGTCGCAAAGAACCTTTTTCATTCCTTTTCACAAACACATCAAATGTCGATATACCTTACTTCTTCGCCGTACTGGCCGTTCCACCACAAACGGAAGTCGAGCTGACGACATCCGGAAGACTAATTAAACGAAGCGATCAAGTTCCGGATTCGTTGATCGAAAGCGGTAAGAAAATTGAAGATTATACAGAAACCGAAACCGGACGCTTTCTGCCGTTAATTGTGCGCGATCTCGCGCCGGGAGAAGCTGTTGATTGTCGATTGAAGGTTCGGAACTTGTCATACATTAGCGGCAGCAGCCTGCCCATGTACTTAGGCACACGCGCGCTGGATAGGTCTGTTTTCTTAAATATTCAATTATTGACCATCGAGGATTTTAGAACAAAAGTTCTGCAAAATCCTTCTTCCGTCCCGGCCGAGTTATTAGTAAAAGCTTATGACTCAAAAGATTTCGCTCGATATATGCTGGAGGGATATCTTCAATTAGGATTAATAGACAGAGAAGATACAGCCGATATCATAGGCAGTTTCGAGAGCGATTTAAAAGGATTGCAGATTCCGACACATGAAAATCTTGCTTACTTAAATGCCGGCAAGGCGAATAACGATCAGATTAGTTCGGTTACAGGGGCATGTGAAGATTTCTTCTTCGTGCTCGGCTGTGCCGCAGCGGTCGGAGATTGTTTCATTGAGTTGCCAATTCCCACCGGAGTCAGTCAGGCACTATGCGTTGTTGGTGTTGCGGGCTGTTTCGGAATCGATACCGGATTATTAGGATGTGCAGGAATTTTATCAGCCCTTGTCTGCATCGGAAAAGAATTATTCTGTAATGATATTGTTGCCTCAATGGATCCGAATGATATGATCGGACCGGAAGGATACGGGGACAGGCACTGGGTCGCACTGTCTCAGAGATTGCCATATAGAATACGATTTGAGAACGACTCCGCAAAAGCGAGGGCGCCCGCACAACGGGTCACAATAAATCAACAATTTGATTCCTCTGTCGATATCAGAGCTTTCCGGCTCGGCTCCATCGGATTTGCAAATCATAACTTTGAGATCCCGGGCCAGCCCTCATTTTACAGCAGTCGTTTAGATTTACGGGATTCATTGGGTATTTATGTAGACATCACTGCCGGGATCGATGTATCAACAAGAAAAGCGTTCTGGAATTTCAAATCCATTGATCCGATAACGGGTGAACTGCCGTCAGATCCAATGACAGGATTACTACCGATAAATGATTCCTTGGGCAGAGGGCAGGGATTTGTCAATTACACAATCACTCCTTCGCCGTCATCTGTAACCGGAGATTCGATAAATGCAACAGCCCGGGTTATTTTTGATGTCAATGATCCGCTTGACACTAAACCGATATTCAATATTATAGATGCATATTCTCCGCAAAGCACAGTCAGTCCGCTCGCGCCCATTACCAGTATTGCATCTTTCCCTGTGTATTGGAGCGGCACAGATGATTCAGCAGGATCCGGATTGAAGAATTATTCGATTTATGTTTCGCGCAACGACAGCCCATACACTGCATGGCTAACCGATGTCACCGATACGTCTGCGATTTTTTACGGTGCAAACGGTAGTCAATATAAATTCATCAGTCTCGCAAAAGATAATGCAGGTAATGTTGAAAAGACAAAACTTTCACATGATGCCGTTACTCAGATTATAACAGGTATCGACGACGATAAGGATGAGATCCCTGCCGAATATGCACTAAAGCAGAATTATCCCAATCCGTTTAATCCAACGACGATTATTCGCTATGATTTACCTGAAGAATCGTTCGTGACGCTTAAAGTGTATAACGTTCTTGGACAGGAAGTAGCCACGCTGGTAAACGAGAAACAGACAGCAGGAAAATATAATATTGAATTTTCCACCAACAACAGAAATGGAGTCAGGATGGCAAGCGGTGTATACTTCTACCGCCTGCAAACGGAGCAGTATGTAAACACGAAAAAACTTATTCTACTAAGATAGCACCTTGCGATATTACCTTGCGAAGGTTAACTATGTTTCAACTTAGGTTACCTTCGCAAGGTTCGTTAGTTCGTCGGAGTAAACAGAGCAAACCTTGCGAAGGATCGCGTAATCCTCCCGAAGGGTCACTAGGATTAAACGAGTTAACCTTCGGGAGGTTTGCTCTGTCAACCTTCGCGAGGATCAATATAAATAAAAGATTTTATTCGTTAAATATTTTTTAAAAAAATACCTCAGGGGTCATTATGAACCGTTCAATTATTCTGATTGCCTGCTTGTCCTTTATTGTGGGAGGATTATCCGAAACACTCTCGCAGGAAATGCAGCTAATCGCCGCAAATGATAAGGTCATTATCTCTAATGGCGGTCGCACATCATCTTCTTTTTTAAATGATGAAACATTTTTAGAAACGATATTTTCACCTGATACTGTTCCACACCTGAATATCGCTGTACTTGAGCATGCCCTCGGTGATGTCTTGCAAGATAGCGTTATAAACATCCTCGATCTCCTACGATTGAGAGATATCATAATAGGAAGGCCGCCTAGCCCGTCGCCATATGAGCTCATGGAAGGAGACATTACGCGGGAAGGTACCATCAATTCACAGGATTTATATATACTTCGGGACATTTTACTCTTTAAAATAGGTGTTCCCTACGTGATTGATTCGACAGGTGGTCAGGTGCTTGGCGATGGTATTATACTCACGATACCTCCCGGTGCAATCGATTCACCTATAGTCATTTCGATTCGTCGGACTTCAGAATCGGAATTTGGCAGAGAGATGGGTGTGGATACGAAGGGTGCTGTCGAGGATTCAGCATACTTTATGGCAAGCTTTGAGATTCTTTCCGACAAGATAGATTTCAAACTACCCGCGGGAGCCGAAATTAAGCTTGATAGTATTCCCCCGTGTGCATATCAGGGACTAAACGGACTTTTCGCCGCAGTTCCTGATCAGGATGGAGACGGACACTCCGAACTTTTCTTAATAAATGAACTTGAGGTTCTCGATGATTCACTGAAACTTACGGCAAAAGACCTCCCCATCCCTTCAATTAATTCATTATCCTCCTCACAGCTAGAACCCGGACAAATCCTCACCATATCCGGAAATGGTTTTAGTGATAACGTTCAGACCATAAGAGTTCAATTCATTTCTATGAGTTTTGATTCGATAAATGTAATCCCTCAATCAGTTATGACGGATTCGATGCTCCTCATAACCATCCCTAATCTTCCTGAGGGACAATATCAGTTAAGAGTTCAAAATATAATGAACGGTCTTATCAGCAATTCATATCCCATCGAAATCCTGCCATATTCCCCGGTCACCGGAGATATCCGTTCAATAATCCTTGATTTCTATGTCAATTCTGCAGAATCAATGGACTCTATCAGCGCTGATTCATTGTACGGATCGATTGAAGACACAACAGTTCGCAATGATTGTTATCAAAAGAGACAAATGACACGCGCTGATCTTGATTCGATGATTGCAATTTTTACCAGCATGGATGATTCTACCATTAATGATTTTGCAGACATTGCATCTTTTATCCAGAACCTGGTTGTTGTTCGTGTGGTTAAAAACCACTACAAGCAACAGATTTACGAATCTGAAGATTGTAGCGCTTGCGATGTATATGACGATGAATTTGATAAGATTGAAGACAATATTTCTGAGTCTGTGGCAATGTATAACAAATTTGCAGCAAAGTGTGCTCGGTCCCAAGAATTCGGATGCAGCATTGATATAGACTGGAAAGATAAAGGTTCATGTTTTCTCGCAGAAGGTTTTCGGAAAAAGGTACTTTTTCTTACTGACATCATGGCGCGACTTGCAAACCTGCAGGAGGATTGCCAATGCAGGAATTGCGGAGGAACTAACTGTGATAAATGTCCTAAAACGACATATATCGGATTCGGTCCGCAAGCAGCGAAAGTTTTTGGCGGATATGATAATTTTAAATGGTATACACGGAATTGCTGTCTGAATATAATAAGATACCAACGGAATGAGTGTATTGGTGCTCTAGAGTTCGTCGATAATAAAGCCCCGGTTCCACTTGGAACAAGACCGGAATTAAAATGCCCCGAATGGCCGGAAAAGAACCAACAAACTATCTCTGCATTTTCAATCGACTTAGGTCCTCATCCGGGCAGCATTATTAAAGTTACAAATGCCCCAGTACCATACAATATTAGGGGTATTCTGAATAATAATGGTAAGGCATTCATTCCACATGTTCCAAAATCCACAAAAGTAACATTCTCCATTTATGATCCGGTAAGCGGTTTATACGACACAGATGCCGGTACGTATACAACTGGTCCAACAGCTGGCGGATTTGATAGACCAATGCTTCTTTTTAGACCAAACACGACAATCAGGAATTTTTCAATAAATATCGGAGATATGGTACATGATTCTGTGGCGCAAGATATGCAGAGAATCGACTATTCGCTTATTATCGGAGCAGCTGACACGTCCAAACTACTCAATATCGGCTTCAGCTCAACTGCACGTTTATCACTCCATATTGAAGATCCGGATGGAATTGTGCTGTTCGATAATATGGATATATCTTGTTACATGAACTCTCACGTGCGTTTGAATAAAATTGGCCACTATTATATACGGGTCGCATTAGGGGTAAGCACACAACCCGGGCAGTTCGATCTGGGTGTTACTGAGTCACCTTCTAAACCTCTTCCATCCAGCTGTATCTGCGGCGACATTGTTGTTGATACCCTCTACGAAGAATTATCTCCATACGAAGTATTGTGCTCGGCAACTGTCGTTAGTAACGACACACTTGTTTCGGAAGCCGGTGTGGTTCTCGAGTTCGATGAGGGTGGAGTCATAACTGTCAATGGTATCATCAGAGGTACAGGAAGTCCGATGAAACCGATATCGCTAAAACATTACATCCAGGCAGATAAGGGTAAATCATTGTCAATCGGAGATAAAATTAAAAATGGTACACAAAGAAGAAAGGAGGTCGAGCCATGAACACAAAGAGAATTATCCTACTGCTTCTCTGTGTGCTTGCCTCCAACAGTGGAAGCAATTCACAGTATCTGTTAGTTACTGATACTTTTCACGTTGATGTGTCCTCAACATTCGACAGTGTTCAGATTACCTCTTCAGGTGTACTCATCGGTGACGACTCAATCGCAGTTCTTGGCAATATGACCATTGACTCTGGTGGAATTGCAACACACTCAGCTCATCACCCGACGGGTCTGCGCTTATCCGTCGGAGGAACGTTAACAATCCATTCCGGCGCCACGATCGACGTGACAGGCAAAGGGCTGTTTGGGGGAGGTCAGTCTGGTTCCGCTTTCGGTAAGTCGGGAGAAACATATGGTACAAACGATTCGATCGTGGAAGGAGCTCGTACAGCCACAGTTGGCGCTGGTGGGAGTTATGGAGGACGCGGTGCGGATGGAGAAAACGCTTCATCGACTCCACCATACGGTTTGGTTGAAGAGCCACACTATCTCGGATCGGGTGGGGGTTCAAATTACTACTCTGAGGCAGGCGGCAATGGAGGCGGACGAATAACGATAATTGCGGGAGCATGCGCCATTGATGGAGTGATACGATCGAATGGAAACCCCGGAACTGCATTTTATCCGACCGGTGCTGGATCTGGTGGCAGCATACGTATAACTGTGGGGAGTTTGTCAGGAGCAGGTGCCATCGAAGCTGTTGGAGGGAATGGGCTACAATCGTGGGGTTCCAGTGGATCGGGTGGAGGCGGGCGCATCGCGATCACGTACGATGTATCAACCCTTCCAATCGAAAACGTCTCCGCGCGCGGCGGTTCCGGCGGTTATAAAGCTGCAGCGGGGACTATCTACCTCAAGGACAATTTGCAAGCATACAACAACATACTGATTGACAACGGTGGAACGGTGAGCAATTCATATACACTGTGCGTGACGAATATAAGTACTCTTCAGAGTTTGAAACTCGACGGAGCGGCGAACATCAAGTTCAATGGGGATGTGACCATTACCGAGATGCTTTTCGTGACCGGTGGATCAATACTAGAAATGGATTCTGGTTCTATTATATACATTAACGCTTTCGACACGACCAGCATCAAATCGGGTACAGTCAACATTCAGGGTGGAAGCCGTTTATTCATCGCATCAAACAGAGTGATAGTCGGTACAGGTGTAACATTGATAAAGGATGGTACGTTCGGTGCGAACGATTCATTGACAACGCTTACCATTTTGAATGGTGGAACGATAACCCATTCGTTAAGATTGTTGGCAGGATTACGCTTGCGTTTACTGGATACGCTGGATATAAGAAATGGCGGTGCCATTGATGTGAGCGGTAAGGGACTTTTAGGCGGACATCCCGTGACGAATGGACCCGGAGAGACCTACAACGAAAATGATTCGATTGTTGATGGTGCAGGTGGGAATGGAACAGGAGGTGCCGGTGGAAGCTATGGTGGACAGGGAGCAGTAGGAACGAACTGTGTTCCAAGTTCACCCTACGGGCTTATAGAAGATGCACGGCACTTAGGGTCTGGGGGTGGAGGGAACCCCACTGGGTGGGGTGGACATGGCGGAGGAAGAGCGACAATCATCGCTAGTGAGGTTGTCGTTGATGGTGCAATCCGAGCTAACGGAGCCGGCGGAATTGGTGGATTTACTCCCACGGGAGGAGGATCGGGCGGAGCGATCAAGATCATGGCAGAAAGTGTATCCGGGGCAGGCGTGATTGAAGCCGCAGGCGGGAACGGCCAGCAGTACATCAGTTACGGCGGCTCCGGTGGCGGTGGAAGGATAGCCATCTTCTATGATACAATGAGCTTACCAGATAGCAACATTTCTGCTCGGGGCGGTACCAGTCAGTACAGCGCTTCCGCCGGAACGATCTACTTAAAAGATAACGCACAATCAATGGGCATCGTCATTGTAGGTAATAATAATATCACGACTACTCTCTTCACGCCGCTGCGCACGGAACTAGCCTCATTTCAGCGTCTTAGCATGCTCAACCGAGGACAGCTTCAAACCGCAGCCACCGACAATGCACTGTTTGACGAAGTAAGTGTGGAGAGCAACTCGACGCTCTTATTAGATACAAACACAGCGGTACAGACACCTGTTGTGCACATCACTGGTGCCACGCTGACTACTAACGTCGACAGAGCATTCCCTGATGGAACTGATCTTCAGCTCTCAGGTGGTGGAACAATCAACGTACGGAACAACAGCACATTGAGCATAGGAGTATTTGATACGACGAATATACATGCGGGAACGGTTGACGTGCAGGAAGGAAGTAGATTGGAGATTGCACCCAACAACGCCACTATCGGTGCAGGTGTAACATTGGTTAAGGACGGCATGTTCGGTACGAACGATTCACTGACAACGCTTACCATCCTGAATGGCGGAAAGATAACCCATTCTTCACGGTTATTGGCAGGATTACGCTTGCGTTTGCTGGACACGCTGGAGATCAGAACCGGCGGTGCTATTGATGTAAGCGGTAAAGGACTCTTAGGCGGACATCCGGTGGGAGTGACGGGCGGACCTGGAGAGACATACAATGCAAATGATTCGATTGTTGATGGTGCTGGTGGCGCTGAAACAGGGAGTGCCGGTGGGAGTTACGGCGGACAAGGTGCCGTAGGAATTAACTCTAATCCCGGTTCACCCTACGGATTAATTGAAGATCCGCGGCACTTAGGCTCCGGCGCTGGAGGAAACCGCTATTCGTGGGGCGGACATGGCGGAGGACGAGCAACGATCATCGCTAGTGAGGTTGTCGTTGATGGTGCCATTCGAGCCAATGGAGCAGGTGGAGTTGGTGGATTCACTCCCACAGGAGGAGGATCGGGCGGAGCGATCAAGATCATGGCAGGGAATGTGTCTGGGACAGGAGTGATTGAAGCCGCAGGCGGGAACGGCCAGCAGTACATCAGTTACGGCGGTTCCGGTGGTGGTGGAAGGATAGCCATCTTCTATGATACAATGAGCTTACCAGATAGTAACATTTCTGCTCGGGGCGGTACAAGTCAGTACAGCGCTTCGGCCGGAACGATATACTTAAAGGATAACGCCTTGTTGTTGGGCAATGTTATAATCGACAATGCGAACATCGTTTCCAATAAATTCACACCCTGGCGATCCGCATTGGCAAGAATCCAAAATTTAAGCGTGATGCATAAGGCATATTTTGAAGTGGGATCTGAGATAGGTATAGAAGGCCAATTGCTAATCACTGTAGGTTGTAAAATTGGCAGACCATAAGATGAACTGAAAAGACTTTGGAAAATATTTATATTTACTATGAGGTAAAATATGAAACAATTACGTTTAATTTTATTAATGCTCTTAGTGGGCTGTTCGATAGGCATCGCTTCAAACGTCATCAGCATTCAGACAACAAAAACGAAATCCGGCAATACCGGCACCTTTGCCATTATTATGAAAAATGATGTATCGGTTAATGGGTTGCACTTTATACTTCAGTATGAACCTGACCTTATCACGCCAATCAAAATAACACCTATCGGCAAAGCCGCATCTCTGACCAGTTCTACAGCATCTCTATCGGGTGACAATAAGATCAATTTTCTTGTATATGATCATAGTTTCAACTTTGCCGCCTCCGATTCAGGAAAAATCTTTGAGATTGAATATCTTGTTACAGATTCACTTGGTGATTCAATGACGACTCAACTCGTCTTTACCGAAGCCATGGCGGCGGATTCAGGCATAATGATAATACCGTTCGAATTTATCAACGGCTCGATAACCATAGAGGCGGCGGTCGATGTAAAGGAATCACCTGATGGTTTACCATTAAAATATGTGTTATATCAGAATTACCCCAATCCATTTAATCCTGTTACGACAATCCGATTCGATCTGCCGAAGGAAGCACACGTAACGCTTAAAGTTTACAATATCCTCGGGCAGGAAATCATGACGCTTGTAAATGAGAAACGAGAAGCTGGAAGGTATGATGTACAGTTAGATGCAGGAAGTCTTCCCACTGGAGTCTATTTTTACCGTTTCCACGCAAACGATTATACAATAACAAAGAAATTTGTCGTAATAAAATGAGAGAAATTGAGATCGGTCTAATGTAGAATTTTTAATGCTGAGTACCCTCCCACCTACGGTGCCCGCCAGACCCGTTCGGCCGAAACGATCGGGCGAGCCGATTGCAGACTGGTTCGGGTGAGTGTAAAGGGACCGTAATATTTTCTAAAAGATTAAACCTCTGAGCAAACTTTTTAATAATCCTGCACATTTTCCTATCTATCACAAAGAATTACCTGCTATCCCCCAATATTGTATTTGAACGAATTTATCACGACCTTTATTTCAAGATTATAATATGAGAAGCTTTATCTAAAACAGATTTAAATTTTACAACCCTTTAAAGAAGGGAAATATCCCATTATTTCTGTACCTGGAATGACAAACA
>CAYGXH010000005.1:18446-23444 GCA_964353675.1 uncultured Chlorobiaceae bacterium | reverse complement strand
CGAGCAGGTATAGCGTACCCCGATTCGCCCCCACGGTTTGCGCTGCAGTGTTCAGTATGATCTCGAGGAGGTTGTCAAGATCAAGCGAGGAATTAACTCGCTTCGATATTTCAACCAGGTGTTTTGTTTTAATGAGCTGGTGGTGTATCGCTGCGGTATTTTTCTCTTCATGCTGGAGGTAAATTTGATTTGCCGATCGGAGGCGCCGGACAACTGTCTGGAGAACATTCACCGCAAACGCGGGACTGCGCCGGTAGATGTAATCAAATTTACTCTTCGGGAGAGCAGCTGCCTGACACTTCCCCTTCGCTACTATCCTTGCAGACCTGGACTGACGATCAACCAGAGAGAGCTCGCCGAAACAATCACCCGATCTGATGATCCCAAGGATAATCTCCTCCCCTGAACGTATCGATTTACTCACTTTCACGGATCCTTCGATCAGGAGGTAAAGTTCTCGCCCTTCGCTTCCATCCTCAAATATGACTTCTCCGTCGGAAAACCTCTTTATTTTAAGCGTAGGAAGGATATTTTGCAGGAACTCCGGCGGAACTTTCCGAAACAGCAGATTTTGAAAGATTTTCTTATAAAGTGTCGTTGGTTTTCGCATGACTATAATTGAGAAAAAATATAAAAAGAAATCATCAGAATCAAGCATATAATGAAACATTCGCACCCTTTCCCTCGTAATTTACGGAAGGAAGAAGGAATGAATCATGGAAAATTCGAGCTTTAAAGACAATCCTTCACATTGCCGAAGGTATGTATGGACTTTTTTGCTTCTGCTTACGGGATTTGCCTATCTGCAAGCAGGCGAAAAACTTCTCATTGAATTGAAAGATTTTACCAACACGGAAATTAAGGGCGCCGGATTGATCCTGCCTCGCGATGCCGATCTTCATATCGTTGCAATGGGGGGAGCTGCAAAGAAATCCACGCTAACGAATGATGGCCTTTATGCATATGCATGGATTATCGATGCTGAATCACGCGAAGCAATATGGATTATGGAGAAACACAACACTTCGACAAAAAATGATTACAGGGTGTTTGATGATGTTATCCGTCTCAAGAAAGGTGTGTACGAAGTATACTTCACAGCGTATGGGTATGCCGCCGGTTCAGTGTTTTCAAACATGATTATCAACATCGACCACCGCAGACTCAACGGCAAGTCTCCGGGTAAAAAAGGTTTCTTCACATGGATTGAAGAACTGTTCGGGGATGATGAAAAGATGGATTGGAAAAAGCTCGCAAAAAACTGGGGTATTACCATCTCCGTGGACGATGCATTCAACGGAATCAGTTTATTCGAAGTACCGCAGCTGCTGCCGGATCTACTCTACCATGCTACGCCGATTGGTGATGACAAGCGGCTGCAGCAGCCGTTCACCCTTTCCCATCCCGTTTCAGTGAGAATCTACGCGCTCGGGGAAAAAGATTCTCAGGATGAACTTGCCGACCACGGGTGGATTGTTGACATGAAGACAGGCCGCAGAGTCTGGAGCATGCAGAAAAGCGCGAAAGAATCTGCAGGCGGCGATAAGAAGAATTTAAAATATGACGGTACAATTTCACTTCCTGCAGGCGATTACGTCCTAAACTACAATTCGGACGATTCCCACTCCTTTGCAGACTGGAATGCCGCGCCTCCGTACGATCCTTTTAATTACGGCATCTCACTTATGGCAACAGATGCGCGCGACATAGCTAATTTTAAACTCACGGAAATGACAAAGGGTAAAGAGAACATCATCGTACAGCTCGTAAAGATGGAGAACGATGAAACTCGCAGCGCGAGTTTTACACTGAAAGATGCTGCCACGGTACACATCTATGCAATCGGCGAACGAAATTACTCCCGACGTCAGATGGCGGATTACGGATGGATCATCAACATATCGACACGCGAGAAAGTCTGGGTTATGGAACCGGATCGGACCGATCACGCAGGCGGCGCGAACAAAAACCGGATGGTGGATGAGATTATTACTCTTACGCCGGGGAGCTATACGGTATCTTTCCAGACCGATGCTTCTCATGCCTACAACAACTGGAATGAGGATAAGCCGTACGATGATGAAAATTACGGCATTACCATCTATGCTGACGAGAAAACATTCAAGAGCAATATAATAGAGAAAAATGGTAAACACCGCATGTCCGGAATCATCGCACAGATAATCTCCGCAGGAGACAACGTCAAGAAAACAGAGTCTTTCCACCTCGATAAAATTACACGGATACGCATATTTGCGCTCGGCGAAGGACAAAACCGTGAGATGTATGACTACGGGTGGATTGAGAATAAAAATAACGGAACGGTAGTCTGGGAAATGACCTACACAATGACGTTCCATGCAGGCGGCGGCAGGAAAAATCGATCAGTATCAACGACGGTTCTTCTTGAAAAAGGAGATTATATACTTCACTATGTATCAGACGATTCGCACTCCTATAACCACTGGAATACCGAACCGCCCGATGATCCGACAATGTGGGGGATAACACTCTACGAGGAAAAATAACCGACGGGGGAATATTTATGCGACGTTCATTTACATACATAATCATCCTGGCGCTCTCGGCCATAACAGCTCCGATCTCCTCGGCTCAGGAGGAAGGAGACGAAGGTAAATTCCATCTGCAGGTGGATTCCATCGTCAATGATGTTCTGCGTAAATTTGATAATGAACTCGGTACCTACATATTCCGTGACGAACCTTACGAGAACGACGATTCTGTCGGCGCAGAGATAGACCAATCTGTACCCGATATCTCACAACCATACCCCAGAACTACCTCATACCATGGGTATAGACTGTCGCCTCTTACTTCACACCAGAGCATTATGCGTAATTCCTTTCCCGTTTTTCCTTGGGAAATTGTTGACGAGCATATCCTTTTTCGTTACAACCGCGTTGAAGGACTATTTCTGGGTCTTAACTATCCTCAGAAGTACTACTGGAACGACCAGAAGCTCTCGCTCTTCGCATCAGGAGGTTACGGCTTTGCGGCTCACCGCTGGCGCGGTGGAATCGGCGGCGCACACCAGTTTGGATTTGGAAACAATATCGTCGAATTCGGGGCGGAAGTTCACAGCTTAACCGACAGCCGGGATCAGTGGATCGTCGGCGTGGGGGAAAATAACCTGGCGGCATTGTTACTCCGCGACGATTACAGGGATTACTTTGAACGTGAAGGCTTTTCCGTATGGGCCGGATTGTACAAGCGGTGGCGCATTTCAGATCTGCAGATTCAAATCGGATACCTGAACGATCAGTACGCCTCCCTGAGCCGGAGCACAAACTGGTCGATTTTCGGAACCGACAAGACTTTTCGCGAAAATCCCCCCGTCGATGAGGGAAGGAGCAGAAGTATACTGGCAACTGTAAAATTTCACTCAACACAATCACGCCGAATTTTTACATCAGGCTGGAGTCTCTCCGCCGGAGCAGAGATAGCCGGTCAATCTTTGGGTGGCGTGTTTGATTTCAACTCGTACGTCATAGATGTGCGCCGGTATCAGCCATTGAGCCAGTATGGGAATTTCAACATTCGGCTTCGTGCTGCCTCCGCCACCGGAGATGTGCCTTATCAGAAAGCGTTCGACCTCGGTGGTTTCGGAACGATGCCGGCATTCGGATTCAAGGAATTCCTTGGGAACAGAATGCTGCTCGCCAATGCTGAATACATTATTAACGGCAGGATGCTGGATGATGTAGAATTTTTCCCCTCATGGCTCCTAGGAAATATCAACATTTTTATTTTCGCTGACGCCGGATATGTTGCAGTTGCCGATCGCAAAGATTTTTTCCTCAAAGGATTCAATGACATATCTGCATCAACCATCCGCTCCGACTGGGGTGTCGGCATCGGAAGCCGCGACGCAAAACTGCGTCTGGGATTTGCCTGGCGTACGGACAAAGCCGAGCCCGTAAAAATATTCCTTCGCCTCAATCGTCCATTCTGATAAGTATTTCCGGAGAGAGGCGGTCTCAGCTGAATTCTAAGCTCTCCACTCTAGGTAAACAAGTCATTTGTCACCAGTCACTCGTCATTAGTACCTGGTACTTTGTACTTGGTACTTTGTAAAAAAAATGCCAATGACATCTTTTCCCAAGTACCAAGTACTCTATCTGACAAATGACCAATGACACTATCTCTCTGCTCTACGCTCTTAGCTCTATGCTCCTGGCCATTACCTTGCGCCTCAGCGACTATTTTCGTATTTTTATTTGAAATAATCGTTTTTCCTTTGATATTGCTCCTTTCGAAGTAATTTTTTAGTAAGAATACCTCCAAGCCGGAGATTCTTTTCATGCATGAATAGAGCTAACACACATACGATTTATAAGGAGTTTGAATCTGAGGCGATCCCGCACATGGATATCCTCTATAATTACGCACTGCGTATGACAGGGAACAGCGACGATGCAAACGACCTGGTTCAGGAGACCTACCTCAAGGCATTCCGATTCTGGGATAAATACGAAAAAGGAACTAACATACGTGCATGGTTGTTCAGAATTATGAAAAATTCATACATCAATCGTTACCGCAAAGAGTCAAAGGAACCCGAAACGATTGACTATGAAAATATTGCAAATTTCTACAACACAATCCGACATCAATACACCGACCAGAACGACCTGCAGGAAAAAATATTCGGAGGTTTGCTGGAGGATGACGTCGCGCGTGCGTTGGAATCATTGCCGGAAGATTTCAGAACCGTAGTTATTCTTTCGGATATCGAGGGATTGAGTTACGAAGAAATCGCCGAGTTTGTCGACTGCCCCATCGGGACGATTCGATCAAGGCTACACAGGGGAAGAAAGATGCTGCAGACGAAGTTGTTTAATTTTGCAAAAAAACACGGATATGTAACCGCAAAATCATAAGGAATGGTTAATAAGAACTTGATAGGATTTTATTGGTTTTTATGAAGTGCCAGGAAATTATTGAATTAATCAGCGCCGAAGTGGATGGGGAGCTAGA